>JAFNAJ010000195.1 GCA_017860085.1 Acidobacteriota bacterium
ATTCGCGGCGCCATGCAGACCCTTGCAACCGTGACAGGAACGGCGGCTCGATAACGCACTCATGGCCGGCTCCCGACTGCGGGCCTTCACGCATCGCGCTCGTTCCGGCAGATCGTCGCGCCCCCGCATCGCGTGGGGCCGGTGGGCGGCGCGCACCCTCGCGGCCGGCTTCTGGTTTCTCGCGTACGTCTACCTCACCTTGCCCGACGTCCGCCCGCTGGTCGCGAAGAACCCGCCGACCACGGCGTTCATCGAGCGTCGGATGAGCGAGGCCAGGCGCGCGGGCCGCGAGCCGAAACGCGATCAGCGGTGGGTGCCCTACGGGCGAATCTCCGGGCACCTCAAGCGGGCCGTACTGGTCACCGAGGACGCGGCCTTCTGGCAGCACGAGGGCATCGACCTCGAGCAGATCCGCGAGTCGATCGAGGTCAACCTCGAGCGCGGGGAATTCGCGCGCGGGGCGAGCACCATCACGCAGCAGCTGGCAAAGAACCTCTACCTTTCGCCATCGAAGAACCCCGTGCGCAAGCTGCGCGAGCTAATGATCACGCGCCGCCTCGAGGCCGTGCTGAAGAAACGCCGCATCTTCGAGATCTACCTGAACGTCATCGAGTGGGGCGATGGCATCTACGGCGCCGAAGCGGCGGCCCGTTCGTACTTCAGGATGTCGGCGGCCTCGCTCGGCCCGGAACCATCGGCGCGCCTGGCGGGCGCCATCGCCAACCCGCGCGTGCTCAACCCCGCGCGCCCGACGCGACGCCTGCTGCGTCGCGAGCAGATGATCCTGCGCCGCATGGGGCACGTGGTGCCGCCCAGCGACCCACCACCCGTGCCGAGCACGGCGCACAGCGACCCATCACCCGGGCAGCCTTGAGAACCAGGAGTTCCTACTCGCGGGGTGCGGCGGCGCTCACCTCTCCTGGCAGTGCCGGAGGGATCACGCGGCGGGCTCCGAGGTATCGACGCGCCCAGTAGTCGGCGTCCAGTCGCTCGACCCGGACAACGCCCCGCGAACTGGGCGCATGGACGAACCGGCCGTTGCCCAGGGCGATGGCCACGTGCGACGCCCGGCCAGACGACGTGGCGAAGAACAAGAGGTCGCCCGGTGCGGGGTAGCCCGTGGGCACCGAGGCGCCGCGCGTCGCGAGCGATGCCACCGTGCGCGGCAGGCCGATGCCGGCCTGAGCGAAGACATAGGCGACGAACCCACTGCAGTCGAAGCCCGACGGGTCGGCGCCGCCGAGGCGATAGGGGCTCCCGACGAGCGCGAATGCCCGATCGATGACCGTCTGCACCACAGACGGCGACGCGTCAAGCACGGCGGCAGAAGGCCCGGGTGTCACGCGCGCTGTCGGGCCGCGGGCTGCACACCCCCCCGTGAGCGCAAGGGCGATGACGCTGACAACGAGTCCGGGTCGCACGAACGTCGTCATGCCGGATCCAGAGACATCCGTAGTATCGGCGCGAGAAGCCCCCTGCGCCAACGCGACGACTGCTTGGTGTAACTCGTTTGAAACGAGCGCGTTACGACCGGCATTGTCTTGACACTTGCAGGGCATTCCCTGACAATGGCGCTCAGAACCATGGAGCAAACGCTCCTTCTCAATGCGACCTACGAACCGCTCAAGGTGGTTCACTGGCGCAAGGCCGTCACGCTCTGGTGTCAGGGTAAGGTCGAGATCATCTCGGTCTACGATCGGGAGATCCACGCGGTCTCGTTCAGCTTCAAGCTGCCCTCGGTCATCCGGCTGCTTCGCCTGGTGCGCATCAAGCGTCAGGTGGACTACGTGCCGTTCTCGCGGGCGAACATCTACGCGCGCGATGACTATACCTGTCAGTACTGTGGCGAGGTGTTCCCGACGAGTGACCTGACGTTCGATCACGTGGTGCCCGTCGCGCAAGGCGGGCGCAAGGACTGGGAGAACATCGTCACGTGCTGCATCTCGTGCAATCGTCGAAAAGGGGGCAAGACGCCGGGCCAGGCGCGGATGCACCTCGTCCGCGTGCCGCGGCGTCCCTCGCGCGCGCCCGCGCTTCGCATCACGATCGGGTTGCGGCACGCGCCCGAGAGCTGGCGCGACTACCTCTACTGGAACGTCGAGCTCGACGAGTCGTGACGTGCCGGCGCCCAGGCGCCGCGCGTGCCGCGTGGTGAATCGAGCCCTCGATGTCCCGAATCTCCGCCATCAAACCGCCGTTTGCGATCGCCCGCGGTCGGGTCGTGATCGAAGGCGGCCCGTTCCCGCCGACCGGAGACGCCGTCCCGCGCGTCACGCTGGGGGACGCGCTCGTGCGTGTCGTCATGGCCTCGCGCGACCGCATCGCCGTGGACGTCCCGGCGGGACTCGCCGGCGGACCGACAGCCGTGCGCATCGTCGACTTACCCGGGGTCACGGCCTACCTGGAAGTCGGGCAGGTGGTGGCGACGGGTGTGCATCAGGTGGACAGCCCTGCAGTGGGCCCCGATGGCAGCGTCTACTTGACCTTCAGCGGCAGTCGCGGCCAGCAGACGCCGGTGTCGATCTTCCGGGTTCGTCCGGGAGGTCCGCGCGAGGTGTTCGCACGAGGGATCACCAACGCGACGTCGATGGTCGTCGATGGTGCCGGCCGCCTGTACGTCTCGAGTCGGTTCGACGGGTCGGTGGTGAGGTTCGAACCCGACGGCTCGATGGAGGCGGTGGCCACCGACCTGGGCGTCGCCTGCGGGTTGGCGGTGACGCCCGATGGCACCCTGCTCGTTGGCGACCGGACGGGCACGATCTTCCGCGTGAGCCCGAGTGGCGAAACATCGGTGCTCGCCACGCTGCCGCCAAGCATCGCGGCCTTCCACCTGGCCTTGGCCCCGTCGGGCGACCTCTATGTGACCGTGCCGACGCTGTCGACCCGTGATGCCCTCTATCGGGTGTCACCCGAAGGGCACGTGGACGAGGTGAGCCGCGCGTTTGGCCGACCACAGGGCCTCGCCTTCGACAGGCGCGGCGACTTGTTCGTCGTGGACGCGCTGGCGGGCGCTGCCGGCGTGTACCGGATGGGCGCCGACGGCAGCCGCCGCCTCATGCTCTCGGGCGAGGGTCTCGTCGGCGTGGCCTTCGACGCCGACAACGCGCTGGTGGTCGCCACGGGCGATGCCGCCTACCGGTTCCCACCCCTGCCTCCCGGCTAGGTCGCCGGCCCCGGCTGGTCACCGGGGGTGTGCTGGACGGCCCGGTCTGGCGTGGTAAAATTCGGGATTCGGCGAGCATCCGTCAGGCCTTCATAGCAGCCATGTCCCACGACCGGATAGCGGTGCGCGGCGCCCGCGTCCACAACCTGAAGAACATCGACGTCGATCTCCCGCGCGACCGGCTCGTGGTAATTACGGGCCTCTCGGGCTCCGGAAAATCGTCGCTGGCGTTCGACACGGTCTATGCCGAAGGGCAGCGGCGATACGTCGAGTCGCTGTCGGCCTACGCGCGCCAGTTCCTCGAGCAGATGGAGAAGCCCGACGTCGACCTGATCGAGGGCTTGTCGCCCGCGGTCGCCATCGAGCAGAAGACCACCGCGTCGAATCCGCGATCCACCGTCGGGACCGTCACCGAGATCTACGACTATCTGCGTCTGCTGTTTGCCAATCTCGGCACACCGCACTGCCCGCAATGCGACAAGCCGATCGCGGCGCAGTCGCTCGAACGTGTCGTCGAACTGGTGATGCAGCACCCGGCCGATGAGCGAATCAACGTGCTCGCGCCGATCGTGCGGGGGCGCAAGGGCGAGTTCAAGAAGGAACTCGCGGCGCTTCGCAGCCGCGGCTTCACGCGCGTCAGGGTCGATGGCCAACTGCGGTCGCTCGACGAGGACATCAGCCTCGACCGCCGGAGGAATCACGCGATTGAGGTCGTGGTCGACCGGCTGGTGGTGCGTCCGGGTGTCGAGCGCCGGCTCACCAACGCCATCACCATCGCCCTCGGGCTGGCCGAGGACGTGGTCGTCATCAACAGCCTGGGGTCTGGCGACCGCCTGTTCTCGAGCCGCCTGGCCTGCGTGGACTGCGGCATCAGCGTGCCCGAGATGACGCCCCGGGCCTTCTCGTTCAACTCGCCGCACGGCGCGTGTCCGGGGTGCCAGGGGCTCGGGGCGGTCTACGACTTCGACCCGGCGCGGGTGGTCCCCGACGACCAGAGGGCCTTGGCCGCGGGCGCGATTGCCCCCTGGGGACGCGCCGACGAAGCCTTCGTCTCCCAGGCGCTCGCCCGGCTCGCCGAGGTCTTCGGCATTGCCGCCGACGTGCCGTACGCCCGGCTGCCAAAGAAGCACCGCGACATCTTGATGCTCGGCGCGCAGCCCGCGCGCACGTCCGGCGCACGCCGCCGCGCCCGAAAGAGCGACCCGTTCGGGGAAGACTTCGAAGGCGTGCTTCCGAACCTGCGGCGCCGTTACGACGAGGCCACCTGGGGCGAGCGCGAGGCCCTCGAGGTCTACCGTGCGCTGCGCACCTGCCCCGAGTGCATGGGGGAGCGGCTCCGGCCCGAAAGCCGGGCCGTCCGCTTCAAGGGACGCCGGATGGCCGAGTACGTCGACCTGCCAATCGTCGAGGCCTTGACGGCTTTCGATCGCATCGAGTTGACGCCGCGTGAGACCCTGATCGCCATCCGTGTCGTCAGGGAGATTCGCGATCGCCTGCGCTTCCTGTGCGACGTCGGCGTCGGGTACCTCACGCTCGGCCGCAGTGCGGCCTCGTTGTCAGGCGGTGAAGGGCAGCGCATCCGGCTTGCCACGCAGATCGGGTCAAGCCTCGCAGGCGTCCTCTACGTGCTCGACGAGCCCTCCATCGGCCTTCACCAGCGCGACAACCTTCGCCTCCTCGAGACCCTGGGCCGGCTTCGCGATCTCGGCAACACCGTCATCGTCGTCGAGCACGACGAAGAGACCATCAGGACGGCAGACTGGGTCATCGATCTCGGCCCTGGCGCGGGGGAGCACGGGGGACACGTCATCTTCCAGGGCTCGCCGCGTGCACTCGCCGCCGATGACCGCACGTCGCTGACCGGTGCCTACCTCAGGGGCGAAAGGACGATCGAGACGCCGCGAGCCCGTCGGGACGCGACGCGTGGATCACTGCGAGTGGTCGACGCGAGGGCCAACAACCTCAAGGGGATCACCGTCGACTTCCCGCTCGGGCTCTTCATCGCGGTCACCGGGGTGAGCGGCTCGGGCAAGTCGACGCTCGTCAACGAGATTCTCTATCGGGCCCTCGCGCAACAGCTCTATCGCGCCATGGACGAGCCGGGCACCCACGGTCGAATCGAGGGGATCGACCTGATCGACAAGGTGATCCAAATCGATCAATCCCCGATTGGCCGCACGCCGCGATCGAATCCGGCCACATACACGGGACTGTTCACGTTCATCCGCGAGCTGTTTGCCATGTTGCCCGAGGCGCGGGCACGGGGATACCGCCCCGGCCGCTTCTCGTTCAACGTCAAGGGTGGCCGGTGCGAAGCGTGCCAGGGCGACGGCGTGATGGCGATCGAGATGCACTTCCTGCCGGACGTGTACGTCACGTGCGAGCAGTGCAAAGGGCGCCGGTACAACCGTGAGACGCTCGAGGTGCACTATCGGGGCAAGTCGATTGCCGACGTGCTCGACTTGACGGTCGACCAGGCGCTGCC
>JAFNAJ010000196.1 GCA_017860085.1 Acidobacteriota bacterium
CGGGCGACGTCGGCGGCCGTGACAGCCAGCAGGCGATCGACGTAGGTTGCGTAGTAGTCGTCAGGCAAACCGTAGACGATCAGTTCACTGTAGGCCGCGGCCACGTCGCCCGACGTCTCGAATCGACCCGGGAAGCTGAACGCGACGTAGTTCTTGGCCTTGCTCAGTTCCTCGGCGGTCACTGGCTGGCGGATGCCGTTCAGTTCGTTGAAGAACTCAGTGACCGCTTCGGCGGTCTTGTCGGTCTGCACCATGGCGCTGGCGGCGAAAGGCCCAGCGGCACGGCGCATGTCGAACCGTGAGCTCGCCCCATAGGCGTAGCCGTGCTGCTCGCGCAGGTTCTGGTTGAGCCGCGAGGTGAACGAGCCGCCGAGGATGGTGTTCATGACCTCGATTGCGAAGTAGTCGGGCGTCGCACGTGGGGCGCCCACGGCGCCAATCGCGATCACAGACTGCGCCGCGCCCGGCTTGTCGATCACGGTGACCGCCCGGGCCTGGGCCTGCGACGGCGCGGACAGGTTCACCGTTGGCGGGGGGCCAGCGGGCGCGCGCCAGCCGCCAAGGGCCGCCTCGAGCAACGGCAGCACGCTGGCAGGCGTCACGTCGCCCACCACGAGGAGCGCCGCGTGATCGGGGCGCACGTGGGAGGCGTGGAACTGGCGCAGGTCGTCCCGCGTGAACGCCTTGATGGTGGCGGAGGTGCCCGACGCGGTCGTGCCGTACCGGTGCTCGCTCCCATAGACAATAAGCGGGAACGCGATGCTCGAGATCGCCGGGGGGCTGTCCTTGGCCGTTCGCAGCGCGGTGAGCCGCTGCTCGCGCAGCCGGTCGAGCTCGCGCTGCGGAAAGTCGGGCCGCACCACCACGTCGGCCATCAACGACAGCGCAGGCTGAAGTCGCGCGACGGGCACCGAGAGACCCACGACGGTGGCGTCGAAGGAGCTCGAGGCCGACAGGTCCGCACCGAGGTAGTCGAGCTCGTCGGCGAGCGCCAGGGCGTCCTTGCCGCCCGCGCCCTCGGTCAGCATCGCCGCCGTCAGGCTGGCCAGGCCGAACTTGCCGGCCGGATCGGCCGCGCTGCCCGACTTGACGACGAGCGCGAGGTTCACCATCGGCACGGCGTGCCGCTCGATGATCCACACCGGCAGGCCGCTGGTCAGTACGTGTTTCTGCACGACGGGCAAGGTCATCCGCGGCGCTGGGCCCGGCGTTGGTGCGGTGGAGCGGTCGGGTGGGGGCGCGGTTGGCTGGGCAGGAGCCTGGGCGAGCGCGGGCCTGCCGAGCGCGAGCGCGAGGGCGAGAGCGGTGAGCATGCGCATGATGGGTCTCCCTTCCCCGTTCACTGCTGCTTCGGCAGCACCGTCAGCTCGACTCGACGGTCTGGAGGCAACCACGTCAGGACCGTCGCCTGCAGGTCGGTCTCCGACCGCGCGCGGTAGCGCGACACGTCCTCGTTGAAGAAATCGGGATTTCCGGTCGCCACGTAGTAGCCGTTGAGGAGATCAGCCTTGCCGCCGAATCCGCCGACACGCTCGAGCGCCTCGAAGTACTGCGCCTCGATCTGGTTCACGGCACGCTCGAGCTCACGGGCCGTGGGCGGCTCGCGCCGGAGCCGGTCGAGCTCCTCGTCGACGATCGCACGCACCTCGTCGATCATCGCCTGCGGCGTCTTCGCCGGCGCGCCGGGCGCTGGCTTGGCCGTGACGACGATGACGAATTGCGAACCAAGGGCGGACGAGCGCTGCGTGGCGAACACGTTCTGCGCAACCTGGAGGTCGTAAACGAGCCGCTTGTACAGGCGCGAGTTCTTGCCCCCGGCCAGCACGCTGGCCACCAGATCGAGGTCGGCGTCGGCCGGGGCGAACTGCCGCGGCGTGAGCCACGCCAGGTAGATCCTCGGCAGTTGCACGCGGTCCTCCATCGTTTCGCGCACGACGGACGTCAGCTTTGCTGGTGCCGCTGCAACTGGGGGTGGGTCGGGGCCGGCCTTCACGTCGCCGAACCACTTCTCGACGAGCGCGCGCGTCTTCACGGGATCGATGTCGCCGGCAACCACGAGGCTCGCGTTGGCCGGCACGTAGTACGTCTTGAAGAAGTCGGTGACGTCCTGGTGACTGGCGGCGGAGAGGTCGTCCATGTAGCCGATGACCGGCCAGTGGTAGGGATGCTCCTTCGGGTAGAGCAGCTCGCCGAGACGCACCTGGGCCTGCCCATAGGGGGCGTTCTCGACGCCCTGGCGGCGCTCGTTCTTCACGACGTCGCGCTGACCGTCCACCAGCGCGGGCGAGACCACGTCGAGCAGGTAGCCCATGCGGTCCGACTCGAGAAACAGCGCGAGTTCGAGCGCGTTCGACGGCACGTTGATCCAGTAGTTGGTCCGATCGTTGTTGGTCGACCCGTTGTTGTCGCCGCCGGCGGCCTCGAGCAACGAGTCGAACTCGCCCTCCTTCACATGCTTCGACCCTTCGAACATGAGGTGTTCGAAGAGGTGGGCGAACCCGGTGCGCCCGGGTTTCTCCCGCCCTGAACCGGCGTGGTACCACATGTTGACCGTGACGATCGGCACCGTACGGTCCTCGTGGAGAATCACCGTCAGGCCGTTGGGCAGCCTGAACAGGGAGTAGGGGACGGTGAGCTTCGCCGGCGTCGGCGTTTCAGCCGCGGACGTGGCAGCGCTGGTGGCCTGCTGCGCAGCGGTCGGACCACCAAGCGCGAGCAGAGCCCCCACGGCGAGGCACCGTGACAAACGTTGTAGGCGCATGTGAACTCCTCGGGTAGGCAGTGTCGGGCAGCCCGACATAGTTTATCCTCGGACGAGGCCCGGCCTCGCCCGCCTGTTGCGCATGTTCTCGAGCCGTCTTCCGCACAGTCTCGTCGCCAACGCGCTTGCCAACGCCGTTGCAGGCGTCCGCGCGGCGGGCGGCAGCCTGGTCGACCTGACAGTGTCGAACCCCACCCGCGTGGGCATTTACTACCCGCCGTCGCTCCTTTCGCCGCTTGGCGATCCCCACGCGCTCAGCTACCGGCCCGAGCCGTTCGGGTTGCGCGGGGCGCGCGAGGCAGTGGCGGGCGAGTACGCACGCCGCGGGCTGGCCGTCGCGAGCGATCGGCTCGTGCTCACCGCGAGCACCAGCGAGGCGTACGCGTTCCTGTTCAAGCTGCTGTGCGAACCTGGCGACGAGATCCTCGTTCCGCGCCCGAGCTACCCGCTGTTCGAACACCTGGCCGCGCTTGAAGCCGTGCGCGTGGTGCCCTACCCGCTCGAGTATCACGGGGTCTGGACCATCGACCTCGCCTCGCTCGAGCAGGCCCGGACCCCGCGAACCAAGGCCGTGGTCGTGGTCTCGCCGAACAACCCAACGGGCTCGACCCTGAAGCAGCGCGAGGCGGCCTGGCTCGACGCCTTCTGTGCGAGCCACGACCTGGCCTTGATCGCAGACGAGGTCTTTGCCGACTATCCCATCGAGCCAGCGGGCGACGCGTCGCGGAGCGTGGTGCCCGGCGCCGGATCCACCGAGAGCCCGAGCGCCCTCACCTTCGCCCTCGGGGGCCTGTCGAAGTCCGTCGGCCTGCCGCAGGTGAAGTTGGGCTGGGTTGCGGTTGCAGGGCCGGCAACGTTGGTGGAGGCGGCGCTGGCACGCCTCGAACTGGTGTGCGACACGTACCTCTCGGTGTCGACGCCCGTGCAGGTCGCGCTCCCGCGGCTGCTGCACGACGGATCGGTCGTGCGCGAGGCCATCCGCGAACGGCTCGCAGTGAACCACGCCGCCTTGCGCCGATTGGCCGCTGATCATCCCGAATCGACGGTGCTCGGGATCGAAGGGGGATGGTCCACTGTGCTTCGCGTGCCCGCCGTGACTTCCGAGGAGCAGCTCGTCGTGGACCTGGTCGAACGCGAGCGGGTGCTGGTGCACCCCGGGTACTTCTTCGACTTCCCGCACGAGGCCTACCTCGTCGTCAGCCTGTTGCCCGCCCCTGACGTCTTTCGTGAGGGCATGACGCGCACGTTCCGTGCGGTTGCCATGCTGGAGCACACGCGATGACGACAAACCCCGTTCGCGGACGTCATGCGGGCGTGCTCGTCCCGCTGTTCTCGGCAACCTCGAGCCGCAGCTGGGGCATCGGCGAGATCGGCGATCTCGTGCCGCTCTCCGGCTGGCTGAGGAGCGCAGGCTGCGATCTCGTCCAGTTGCTGCCCGTCAACGAGATGGCTCCCGGGGATGACTCGCCCTATTCAGCCATCACGGCGATGGGCATCGACCCGCTCTACATCAGCGTCTGGGCCGTGGACGACTTCGCGGCGCTCGGGGGCGAGGGCGCCCTGCCGCTGGCGCAGCGCACCGAGCTCGGCACTCTGAGGGCCGCGCGTCGCGTCGAATACCGACACGTTCGCGCGCTCAAGCTGCCAACGCTGCGGTCGTGCGCCGAGCGCTTCTTCGCCGAGGAATGGCCGCAAAGCACGCCGCGGGCCGCGGAGTTCGCGCGGTTCGTCGAGGGCCAGGCCTGGTGGCTCGACGACTTTGCGCTGTTCCGGGCGCTGCGCGACCGCTTCGACGGCGCCGCCTGGTGGCGATGGCCCCGCCCGTTGCTCGAGCGCGCTGACGAGGCGCTCAACGAGGCCCGTCGCGACTTGGCGACAGACATCCGCTTCCACCAGTACGTGCAGTGGGTGGCCGACGAGCAGTGGCACGGCGCGCGGCGCGAGTGCGCCCCCGTGATGCTCTTTGGCGACCTGCCATTCATGGTACGCGGCGACAGCGCCGACGTCTGGGCCCGGCACCACGCGTTCCGCTTCGACGCGACGGTGGGTGTGCCTCCCGATGCGTTCAGCGACACGGGTCAGGATTGGGGGCTGCCGGTCTACCGATGGGACGTCTTTGCGAAGGAGGAGGACGCGTGGATCCGTGAGCGGGCGCGCCGCAGCCTCGCGCTCTTCGACGGCTACCGCATCGACCACCTCGTGGGCTTCTATCGCACCTACTTCATTCCGCGGGACGGATCGCCCCGGGGATTCGTCCCGGCGCACGAGTCCCAGCAGCGCGCCCAGGGCGAACGGCTGATGCGCCTGTTTCTCGACAGTGGCGCGTGCGTCATCGCCGAGGACCTCGGCACCGTCCCCGACTTCGTGCGGGCGTCCATCAAGCGACTCGGCCTGCCCGGGTACCGCGTGCTCCGGTGGGAACGCGACTGGGACGAGGACGGTCAGCCGTTCCACGACCCGCTGAAGTGGCCCCGCGTCTCGGTGGCCACGTCGGGCACGCACGACACCGACACGCTGGTCGAGTGGTGGGAAACGAGCGACGTCGCCGAGCGCAGGGCGCTGTGCGCCATTCCAGCACTGAAAGAGCGCGGGCTGGATCCGAGCGTCGAGACCTGCACGCCGGCCATTCGCGACACCCTCCTCGAGCTCCTGTTCGCCTCCGGGTCGGACTTCCTGATCGTGCCCATCCAGGACGTGTTCGGCTGGCGGGACCGCATCAACACGCCGGCGACGCACGGCCACGACAACTGGACGTGGCGCCTGCCGTGGCCGGTCGACCACTTGCCACAGGTCGACGAGTCGCGCGCCCGGGCTGAAACGCTGCGGGAGTGGTCGGCGCGCTGAAACGCTGCGGGAGTGGTCGGCGCGACACAGGCGCGCCCGCGCCACGAGACGCGCCGACGGCCGGTAGGCACCGCAATCAGAATCGGTCGGGGCGACATGGCTGCAGCAGGTTGGTGCGGACGCCGTCCAGGATCTCGATCGACGCCAGGCGACCGCGTGCGGCGTCGCACTACATTCCGGTAGGCATCGGTCGCTGTTGCGGCTGAGGCTTGGGCAGCGGCTTGCGCGGCAGCTTCTCGTCGCGATTGGCGGTGTGGTAGACGAACGACGCAACGATCACCGCGTTCTTC
>JAFNAJ010000197.1 GCA_017860085.1 Acidobacteriota bacterium
GAGCAGGCCGCCGCCGGCGTCGGTGTTGATGGCGAACTCGGCGTCGTGAACCCACGGGTGCTTGGCGATGAGCCGCGTCGTCTCCATGGTCGTTTCTTCGTCGGCGACGAACCCGAAGACGAGGTCGCGGGCGGGTTGCAGGCGCTCGGCACGCAGGCGCAGAATCGCGGACACGAGGGCGGCGACGCCAGCCTTGTTGTCGGTCGTGCCCCGACCGTAGAAGCCGCCACGCTCCTCGATCAGCTGAAACGGGTTCCGCCGCCATTCCTCCGGGCGCGCGTCCACGACGTCCATGTGCGCGGAGAACAGGATCGGCCGGCCGCGCTCCCGCCCCGGCACCCGGACGATCATCGCTCGCGCCTCACCGCGATCGAGGGTGGCAATGTCGGCCATGGGAACGCCGCCCCTGGCCAGCACCTCGGTCAGGTACGCCACCATCGCGGGCGTCTGCCCGTGGTCGGCGGCCGTGCGGAACCCGATGAGCCTCGCGTAGATCTCGCGGGCCTCCACCTCGTGGGGTGTCGTGTCCGCCAGGACCGGAAACGACGCGAACGCCAGCGCGAGCGTCGCGAGGATGATGCGCATCATGGTGTTGTCCCCCAGGGTTCGAGCACGAGCATACCTGAAACCAAAAGGCCGGTGTAGGATGCCAGCACGTCCCGTTCGGAGGTGATGATGACGGTCACGAACCGCACGCGCGTCACCCTGTGCCTTGGCTTGCTCGCGGTCGGCCCGGCGCTGATCTCGCAGTCGGCCTCCACCAGCGGCGCGCCGCCGATGCGAGGCTACACGCCAGCCCGCGCGGTGGCCCAGCGCGAGATCGAGCGCACGTACCAGGCGCTGCCCTCCGCCCAGCGCATTGGCGAGTGGCACCGCTACTTCACCGCCGAGCCGCACCCGGCCACCTCGCCGCGCACGAAGGCGATCGTCGAGCGCATCGCGCGGGCGTGGAAGGAACAGGGCCTGGAGGACGTGGTGATCCACCGCTACGACGTCCTCTCGTCGAACCCGCGCGAAGTGCACGTCGAGATGGTGTCGCCGCGGCGCTACGTTCCGTCGCTCGTGGAGGACGCGTACAAGGAAGATCCCGACACCGCCAACAAGGACATCAGCCGCGCGTGGCTCTCGTTCTCCGCTTCCGGCGACGTCACGGCGCCGGTGGTCTACGCCAACAGCGGCAACCCGGACGACTACGAGCGCCTTCGCGGCGCCGGCATCGATCCCAAGGGCAAGATCGTCATGGTCCGCTACTCGAACCCGTACAGCTATCGCGGCTTCAAGGCGCTGACCGCGCAGCGGGAGGGTGCCGCGGGCCTCATCGTCTACTCCGATCCGATGGAGGACGGGTACGCCAAGGGCGAAGTGTTCCCCAAGGGGCCGTGGGGTCCGGAGAGCCACTTCCAGCGCGGCGGCATCGCGTACGACTACATCGTGCCCGGCGATCCCCTCACGCCTGGGTGGGCGTCGACACCCGGCGCGCGCCGGATCCGCCAGGAAGACGCTGCGTCGGTGCCGACCATCATGGCCGTGCCGCTGTCGTGGCGCGAGGCGAAGCCCATCCTCGAAGCCCTCGGCGGCCCACCGGCGCCGAAGGAGTGGCAGGGCGCGCTGCCCATCGAGTACCGGCTGGGCGGCGAGGCGCGCGTGCGCCTGAAGATCGACATGCGCACCGACATCCAGCCCAACTACGTCGTCGAGGGTCGCATCCGCGGGAGCGAACGGCCGGACGAGTGGATCGTGCTCGGCAACCATCACGACGCGTGGGTGTTCGGCGGTGTGGACCCCAGCTCCGGCACGTCGACGATGATGGACGTGACGCGGTCGATGGGCGAGATGCTCGAGCAGGGCCGGCGCCCGAGGCGCACGCTGATCTTCTGTGCCTGGGATGGCGAGGAGGTGACGCTCACCGGCTCGACCGAGTGGGGCGAGCACTTCGGGGCGGAGCTGAAACAGAAGCTGGTGGCTTACCTGAACGTGGATTCTGCGGCCTCTGGCCCGCGCTTCTCAGCATCTGCCGTGGGGTCCCTGGCGCCGCTCCTGGTGGACATCGCGCACGACCTGAAGGACCCCTCGGGCGTGTCGCTCCATGACGCGATGCGTCGGCCGGAAGACGAGTCGCAGGGGCCAAAGGAGGGACTGCTCCCCGAGCAGGCGCTGGTGCGCACGCGGATCGGCAGCGGCTCGGATCACACGGTGTTCCTCAACCACCTGTCGCGCCCCGTCGTCGAGATGGGCTTCGACGGGCCCTATGGCGTGTATCACTCGGCCTATGACAACCACTACTGGGTCGCGAAGATTGGCGATCCGGGCTTCAAATACCACGCGCTGATGGCGCAGTTGTGGGGCACCGTGGCGCTGCGCCTGGCGAACGCGGACGTGTTGCCGTACTCGATGGAGACCTACGCCGCGAGTGTCCGCGAGTTCGTGCGCGAGCTGGATGGCCTGAAGGACGTCGAGGGGCAGCTAGACCGGTCGCGGCTCGTCGAAGGGACGCGGGCCCTGCGCGCGGCGGCGCGGCGACTCGATCACGCCGTGGCAGAGGCCCTGAAGGCCGGCACGCTGACGGCGGCCGACGCGGACCGGGTGAACCAGGACCTGCTGGCATTCGAGAGCAACTGGGCGCTTCCTGCCGGCATCCCCGGGCGGCCGTGGTTCAAGCACCTGCTGTACGCGCCGCGCTACACCTACGCCGCGATGACGCTGCCGGGCATCACCGAAGCCGCGGAGCGCGGCGACTGGGCGGCGGCCCGCGAGCAGGCGTCGCTGGTCGAGGCGGCGCTGGCGACCAACACGGCGCTGCTCGACGCCGCGGCCAGTCGGCTGACGCCGGCCGGCGATGTAGCCGACTCGCTGGAGGGCCACCTGCGCGCGATCCGCGACCGCGTGGACGGGCGCATGGCGGTGTACGTGGAGCACCTGGGTACGGGCGAGCGCGTGGCGATCGACGCCGACAGCGAGTACGAGACGTTCAGCGTCATCAAGGTGCCGATCATGGCGACCGTACTGGAGGAGGTGCGGCAGGGTGCCCTGCGGCTGGATCAGCGCATCACGATGCACGCCGACCAGCGACGCATTCCCTCCGGCGTGCTCTACGCGCTCGATCCCGGGTTGCAGCCGACCATTCGCGACCTGCTGACGCTGATGACGATCGTCAGCGACAACCAGGCCACCGACGTCCTGGCCGACCTGGTGGGGCGCGACAGGGTCACGGCGTTCATGGCCGGCCTCGGCCTGCCGAGCACGCGCATCCGGTTCTCCGATCTGGACTGGGACCGCCTCTGGCTCTCGAAGCTCGACCCGGCCTGGAAGAGCGCGAGCGGCGACATGAGCGTGACGTTCCCCTTCGCGAAGTACCCCGCGGCCAAGGTGAGCGACGCCTTTCGCCGCGTGATCGAGGACACGGGGCTCTACTTCGGCCGCAGCACGGCTCGGGAGATCGGGCAGCTGTTCGCGATGATGGGCAGAGGCGAGCTGGTGTCGAAGGACGCCAGCGCCCTGATGATCGACATCCTGAAGAAGCAGCAGGTGAACGATCGCCTGCCGCGCTACCTCGGCGACGGCATCGAGATCGCACACAAGACTGGTGACGGGCAGCCGTGGGTGGCCAACGACGCGGGCATCATCTGGGTGAAGGGCCAGCCGATCGTCATCGTGGTGCTGGCGGGCCACCATCGGGGTCCAGCGGACGACCTCCGAGTGGCCGAGGGCCGGATAGCCGCGATGGTGGCGAAGCACTACGGCGGCGACGTGGACCCGGCGGGACTGCAACAGTAAGAGAGGACCGGGCCAACGCGGGGTGCGAGGCGACCCCGATCAACCCGAACACCACACAGGCCGAGGGCGTCGAGTGTTCTTCGCGACCTGGGCTCGATTCCCGTGCCGATTCGCATACCCGACCAGAGCTAGACGGGCCCTTCAGCGCGCTGGAATCCGTCTTCGACGTGCGAGGAGGCCGTGCACGATCCGGTCGAGCCCGGCGAAGCGGCCGCTGCCCGTCACGAGGACGACGAGGAGTGCGCACAACTCCACCAGGTTCTTGTTCACGATCAAGTAGCTGCCCTCGGTCGGGAGCGCGTAGAAGTAGCCTACGAAGGGCGGGGTGGCGAAGTAGAAGAGCAGGATGAAACCGATCCCGACGACGCTGGCGAGCCGTGTGAACAGGCCGAGCACCAGCAGGAGCCCGACCAGCGTGAGGCCCCACATGGTGATGACGTCGATGTTGGCGAGCCTGTCGGGCTCGCTGGCGAGCTGCTTGAACAGACTGGCGAACGGTCCCCGCGCCTGCTTCAGGTAGCCGGCGGCCGACCACGACGGGGCCGTCAGCTTCGCAATGCCCTCGTAGAGGAAGTGCCAGCCAATCACCACGCGCATCAGGGTGATGGTGATCATCGGCCAGCGGGCGAGCGTCCCGTCCTGCATGTCCCGGCTCCTCTGATTCGCGCGGCTCCTAGGCCCTGAAGTCCTCTGGGCTGAACGACAGCCGCGACCTCGCCTCGATCGCCTCGTTGACCTTGAGGACGGTGACCGCGCTCTCGTAGCCGACCTCGGGCGGGCAGTTGAGCGTCGCCCTTCCGCGTACGGCGTCGAAGAAGTTCTGCAAGTGCGGCTGGTGGTAGGGGTCGCGCAGCACGATCGGCACGTTGTGCTGGTCGGGCGAGACCGACTCGCGCACGTCCACCACCGTGACGGAATCCTCCTGCTGGCGTACCTCCTGGAGCTTGGGGGCGGTCACGTAACCCTTCTGGACCCAGATGTCCCAGGCTGGCGCGTTCGGGTCGCGGTAGAGCCGTCCCGCGTAGTTCAGCTCCGACTCGGAGATGAGCAGCGTCCCCTGGTCGCCCATGAAGTTCTCGAAGTAGCCCTGGCTGCCGTTGGTCGTCTGCGTCTGATACAACGCTTTCACCGGGCCCTCCGGCGTGTCGTAATCGTAGACGCACATGACCGTGTCGTACCACTCGTGTGTTTTCGGGTCGTGATAGAGGAGCCCTCCGCTCGCCACGACGTGGGAGGGAGCGACGCCGAGGAACCAGTTGTAGATGTCGATCTGGTGCGAGCCGAGATCCACGATCGGCCCACCACCCAGACCTTTGTACCAGCGCCAGTTGCGGAACTGGTGCATGTCCTTGAAACCGTACTGCTCGAGCCGCGCCGCCGGGATCGCGTATCGAGCCGGGGCTCCAAGATCCGGTGCCACTGCACGGTTCCATTGCCCGTTGACGGTCACGATGCGCCCGAGCAGCTTCGCCTCGCCCAGCAGCTTCTCGTAGCAGTGCAGGTAGCGCGGGTTCGAACGGCGCTGGTGGCCGATCTGGAGGAGCTTGCCGGTCTGGCGCGCGGCCGTCACCATGCGCCGCGCGCCCTCGAGGGTGTTCGACATCTCCTTCTCGCAGTAGACGTGCTTGCCGGCCTCGAGGCAGTCGACGGTCTGCTGCGCGTGCCAGAAGTCGGGCGTGGCGATGACGACCGCGTCGAGCTCCTTCTCCTTGTCGAGCATCTCGCGGTAGTCCTCGTAGCCGCTGACCTCGTGCTTGAACCGCCTCAGGCTGTTGACGACCCGCTTCTGGTTGTATTCCGACCAGATGTCGCACACCGCTCGCCGCCTCAGGCTGTTGACGACCCGCTTCTGGTTGTATTCCGACCAGATGTCGCACACCGCTCGAAAGCGCAGCCCGGAGATGCGGAGCATGGCGTCGGCCAGCACCTGGCCCTGGGCTCCCGCGCCGAGAAGGGCAACGTTGATGACCTGCAGGTCGGCCGGGGCCACGGGCGGGGCGACGGCCGCATCCAGCCTGGCCTGCTGGTGCTGGTGATGCCTGCGCCAGGCATAGCCGAACAGGCCGAGCGCCGGGACCGTCGACAGGCCCATCAGCACGTCGCGGCGGTCCAGCTTCCTCGGGCCCTCTGCTCCGGCCTGCGCCTTCCGCTCCTGCTTCTCGTCTTCGCCAGCCATCAACGCATCTCCTGCTGTCCTGCCCCTTCGTTCAGTGCGACCGCCTACTTGACCATCTCCAGCGTCGTGACGGTGAACCGCTTGTGGCCGGAGTAGGTGGCGAGCCCCTGGAAGTAGTAGCTCGTGTTCTGGACCTGCTCGCCGTCGCGTATGCGGTCCTCGTACCACTCCCACATGCGCG
>JAFNAJ010000198.1 GCA_017860085.1 Acidobacteriota bacterium
CGCCGGTCAGCCGCATCGTGCACTACGGGCTGGTGGCGGGCGACAAGGCCTACGCGTATCGGTTCTACCTCGACGCCACCGGCAAGGTGGCCGACTTCACGGCCGAGGCGCGCTGACGCGCAGCCAGACCCTGCGAGCGTCCCAATGCCAAGCGCGACGCCCCCGGGCGCCGAGTCGACCGTCACGGCGCAGGCGTGGCGCCTGCTCGCGTTCCTCACCGCCCTCAGCGTCCTCAACTTCGTCGATCGTCAGCTCATCGCGAGCCTGGCCCCCTTGCTCATCGACGACCTCGGGCTGACCCGCGCCCAGATCGGATTGCTGGCGGGCTTTGCTTTCGTGGTCTTCTACACGCTCTCGGGCCTTTTTCTCGGCATGATCGCCGACCGGTCGCCTCGGCTCCGGCTCATCGCGGTCGGCCTCGCGCTCTGGAGCGCAATGACCGCGGCCTCTGGTGCGGCGCAGCGGTTCGCGCACCTGGCCGCGGCTCGTGTCATGGTGGGCATTGGCGAGGCGACGTTGACGCCAGCGGCCCTGTCGATTCTCGGCGACGTGTTCCCCGTGTCTCGACTCGGGCTGGCCACCGGCATCTACTACGCGGGCATTCCGATGGGCACGGCGCTGAGCCTGTTCATCGCCGGGTGGATCGCCCCCGCCTACGGATGGCGCGCGTGCTTCTACGCGCTGGGCGTCCTCGGGTTGCTGATGGTTGGCGCCCTGCTCGTGATGCCCGAGCCGCCCCGCCGTGTGTCGCACGTCTCGACCGGGGCGCCAGGCGCACGCGCGATCGTGGCGACCCTGCGGCGGGCCTTGAGGCGAGAACCGGCGCTCCTGCTCGTGCTGCTCGGGGGAACGGCGCTGACCTTCTGGGCCGGCGCGAACCTGCTGACCATCACCTGGCTCGTGCAGGAGCGGGGATTCGACTTCCGTCGCGCCGCGTTCGCGTCGGGCTTCATTGCGGCGGCTGCGGGTTTCCTCGGCAACCTCTTCGGCGGCTGGTTCGGCGATTGGTGCGACGAGCGTTGGCGCGGCGGACGCGTCTGGAGCATGGCGATCATGAGCCTCGTCCTGGCGCCCTCCGGTGCCGCCTTCTTCCTGATGCCCACCTCCTCGCCGTTCTTCTACGTGTGCTGGTTCCTCACGAGCGCCTCGACCACCGCGTGGTTCGGACCGCTGTTTGCCACCATCCAGCACTTGGCGCCGCCCGCCATACGCTCCACCACGGTGGCGTTCGGCCTGCTGGTCCTCAACCTCCTCGGCGTCGGACCCGGACCCTGGATCACGGGCCTCATCGGCGACGTCAGCAGCCTGACGCGAGGGCTCGTCGTCGCCGCCGGCGTCGAACTGGCGGCCGTCGTCCCGCTCGCGCTCGCGGCGCGCCGACTCGAGCGCGACGAGGCCGAAGCACGGCGCGTGGAGGCCACGGCCTGACCACCCGGGACGGCCGGTCGTCGAACCGACCAACCGGTATATGCTGTGCAAGGTTGCCGTCCAAGACCTCGATCGTCCTGACAGGAGCACCAGTCGATGGACTCGCTGACGCTGGCCCGCTGGCAGTTTGGCATCACCACCGTCTACCACTTCTTTTTCGTTCCCCTCACACTGGGCCTGGTTTGGGTCGTGGCGGGTCTGCACACCGCGTGGGTGGCCACTCGTAAGCCCGTCTACCTCAAGCTCACGAAGTTCTGGGGCAAGCTCTTCCTCATCAACTTCGCGATGGGGGTGGTGACAGGAATCGTCCAGGAGTTCCAGTTCGGCATGAACTGGTCGGAATACTCGCGTTACGTGGGGGACGTCTTTGGGGCTCCACTGGCGATCGAGGCGCTCGTCGCCTTCTTCCTCGAGTCGACGTTTCTCGGCATCTGGATCTTCGGGTGGGACCGTCTCTCCAGCAAGGTGCACCTCGCGTCGATCTGGCTCGTGGCGATCGGTTCCAACCTCTCGGCGCTCTGGATCCTGATCGCCAACTCCTTCATGCAGCAGCCGGTGGGTTACGCCCTGCGCAACGGGCGAGCCGAGATGACGAGCTTCCTGGAGTTGGTGACCAACCCCCACGTGTTCGTGCAGTTCCCGCACGTCATCACGGGCGCGATGGCGACCGCGGGATTCTTCATCCTCGGCATCAGCGCGTGGCAGCTGCGGCAGGCGAGAGACGAGGAGAACCGCGCGGCCTTCACCCTCTCGTTCGGGATTGGGGCGACCTACGGTCTCATCGCGACCGTGGCCGTGATGGTCGTGGGCCACAGCCAAGCGCAGTACATGATGAGGATCCAGCCCATGAAGATGGCGGCGGCCGAGGCGCTCTGGGACACCGAGAACCCGGCGCCCATGTCGCTCTTCACCTGGGGCGACGAGCGTGAGCGACGCGACAAGTTCGCCATCAAGGTGCCCGGCCTCCTCAGCTTCCTGGCCTACAACCGGTTCGAGGGTGAGGTCCGGGGCATCAAGGACCTTCAGAAGTCCTACGAACAGCAGTACGGGCCGGGCGACTACGTGCCGCCCGTCAAGTGGACCTACTGGACGTTCCGCATGATGATTGGCGCGGGTATCGTCATGCTCTTCCTGGGAGCATGGGCGGCGCTGGCCGCTTTTCGGCGTCGTGCCACCCAGAGCCCGAGGCTGCTCGCCGTGCTCGTCCCCGCCATCGCGCTGCCCTACATCGCGAACAGCGCAGGCTGGATCTTCACGGAGATGGGGCGGCAGCCCTGGATCGTCTTCGGCCTCCAGAAGACGGCTGACGCGGTCTCGCCCACCGTCACGGGCGGCGAAGTCCTGTTTTCGCTCGTGGTCTTCACGCTGCTGTACGGTGCGCTGATGGCCGTCGACATCTACCTGTTGCGGAAATACGCGAAGGCCGGTGTCACCGACATCAACTTGCACGGTGCGCTCGGCGCGGCGCCGGCCAGCGCGTTGGAGGGTGCGCGATGACCTTCGACCTCAACACGCTCTGGTTCGTGCTCATCGCCATCCTGTTCACCGGCTTCTTCGTGCTGGAGGGCTTTGACTTCGGCGTCGGCATGCTGCTGCCGTTCCTCGGCAAGACCGACGAGGAGCGTCGGCGGATCATCAACACGATCGGTCCCTTCTGGGACGGCAACGAGGTATGGGTCCTGACGGCCGGCGGGGCGATGTTCGCGGCATTCCCGCACTGGTACGCAACGCTCTTCAGCGGCTTCTACCTGGCCCTGCTGCTGATGCTCGTCGCCATGATCGTCCGCGGCGCCGCGTTCGAGTTCCGCAGCAAGGACCGCGATCCCCAGTGGCGCGCCACCTGGGACTGGATGATCTTCTTTGGCAGCGCGGTGCCCGCCTTGCTGTGGGGCGTCGCCATCGGCAACCTGCTGAAGGGCGTGCCCATCGATGCCAACAAGCACTTCGTCGGCGGCTTCTTCGACCTGCTCAGCCCGTACACGCTGATCGCCGGCGTCACGCTGCTGTTGGTCTTTCTCACGCACGGCGCCATTTTTCTCCACCTCAAGAGCACCCGGACCATCCGCCATCGAGCTGCCGTGGTCGTCAAGGCGGTGGGCCCGGTGGCAACCGTGGCGATTGCGACGTTCGTGGTCGGGACGTACGCGTGGACGGACTCGTTTGCGCGGCTTGGCGTGAACCCCGGCCTGGTACCGGTGCTGGCCGTCGCCGCGATGCTCGGCGCCGGGGCCTTCGTGCACCGGAACGCCATGGGCTGGGCGTTTGCCATGACGTGCGTGGCCATGGCCCTGTCGGTCGCCACGGTTTTCATGTCGCTCTATCCCCGCGTGATGGTGTCGAGCCTCAATCCCGACTGGAGCCTGACGATCTACAACGCCTCTTCCACCCCGTACACGCTCACCGTGATGAGCGTCGTTGCGCTCATCTTCGTGCCGATCGTGCTCGCCTACCAAGGCTGGACCTACTGGGTGTTCCGGCACCGCGTCGGGCCCGATACGACGCTCGAGTACTGAGCCGGACTTGAGGAAGGGTTCCGACGCACGGCTGGTTCCACGTCGAGGCCCCGCCCGCCGCGCGCTCGCCGCCGCCATCGGCCTCGGCGTGCTCGCGGGCGGCACGGTCATCGTGCAGGCCTGGCTCCTCAGCCACGCCATCTGGCTGACGTTCCTCGGTGGCGGCACCCTCGAACAGATCACGCCCTGGTTGCTCGCGTGGGCGGCCACCGCGGCCGCGCGCGCGGTGCTCTCGTGGGAGAGCGACATCTGCGCGGCACGGGGGGCGGCCGAGATGCGCGTCGATCTGAGGACGCGACTCTCTCAGCGACTCCTCGACGGGGGGCCGTCGCGCGCGTCGGAGGAACGCACGGGAGAGCTGGCCAACACGTTGGTCGGCGGCATCGAGGCAACCGACGGCTACATCCGCTCGTACCTTCCACAGGTGGTCCTGTCGGTTGCCACACCGCTCCTCATCGCGGCCGTGGTCGCCGCGGTCGATCCGCTGTCGGCCCTCGTGCTGGTGCTGACATATCCGCTGATCCCGCTGTTCATGTATCTGATTGGTGGCGTCGCGCGTGAGCGCACGCGACGGCAGTGGGTGACGCTGTCGCGGATGAGCGCGCGCTTCCTCGATGCCATCCAGGGACTCGCCACGCTCAAGGCCTTTGGGCGAAGCGTCGACGAGGCCGCGGTCATCGCGAGTGCGATGGGCCGATATCGCGCCGTGACGATGGGCGTTCTCAAGGTCGCGTTCATCTCGGCGCTCGTGCTCGAGTTGCTCTCCACGCTCGGCACCGCGATCGTGGCGGTCGAGGTTGGCCTGCGGCTCCTCTATGCACGCGTGGCCTTCGACGCGGCACTCTTCGTGCTCGTGCTCGCGCCGGAGTTCTACCGTCCGCTGCGTTCGCTGGGTGCCGCGTTCCATGCCGGCATGGCAGGGAAGGAGGCGGGCGCGCGGATCGCCGCGCTCCTCGATGAGACATCGGAACTTCCCACAGCACCCCGTGGTCGCTCCGCGGCCGGCCCCGCAGGCGTGGCGACGGCCCCGCCACCGGCAACGGTCCCATGGAGGCATCCAGGCGACACGCCTCCCGCCATCGTCTTCGACGACGTCGGTTTCAGCTACGGGTCGGGCCGGCGCCTTGCCCTCGACGGATTCACCCTCAGGGTGGATGCGGGATCCCTGGTGGCGCTCGTAGGCCCGAGCGGAGCTGGGAAGAGCACCCTGTTCCAGCTCCTGCTCCGGTTCGCCAGGCCACAGCACGGGCGCATCCTGGTCGATGGTCGAGCTCTCGATGACCTCGACATCGACGAGTGGCGCCGCGTGACCGCGTGGGTACCCCAGCGGCCGCACGTGTTCGACGGCACGCTGCGAGACAACCTGCTCGTGGCCAGGCCAGACGCCTCGCGAGCGCAAATCGAGGACGCGCTGCGGCTGGCGCACGCGGACGGGCTGGTGGCACGGCTACCCCGGGGCCTCGACACGGCGGTGGGGACGCGCGGCGACCGCCTGTCGGGTGGCGAAGCCCAGCGGCTGGCCCTCGCGAGAGCGTTCCTCAAGGACACGCCCGTGGTGCTGCTCGACGAGCCCACGGCCCAGCTCGACCCAGCCACCGAGGCCCTCGTGCGCGA
>JAFNAJ010000199.1 GCA_017860085.1 Acidobacteriota bacterium
GGTGCGCGGGTGCTACAGCCTGCTGCGGGCGTTCCTCGAGGTCGTGCACGCCAACAAGGACGCCGTGGTGCGTCTCGTGCGAGACGCGGATCGCAGGACCATTGCACGCGGTCTGGCGCCTTCATCGCAGGATACGTTCGTCGTCGAGTGGAACCGCGAGCCGATCGGCCGGCGCTTCACGATCGAAGGCTACGAGATGGACGTGACCGAGGGTCCCGGCGGCCGAACCCGCGTGCGCCCCACCGAGCGCACGAAGACCTACACGAACGTTCCGTATCTGGCCTCGTACACGGCGAAGCGATCGATCCGCCTGCCGCGCGGGCACCTCATTCCCAACCCGGAACCGGCCGTGGTGGCGAAGCTGCAGCAGCACGGCATCTCGGTCGAACGACTGGCCGAGCCGGCGACGCTCGCCGTGGAGGGATTCCGCATCACGTCCATCAAGGGGTCCGAACAGCTCAACCAGGGCCACTACACCAACACGGTGGCGGGCGAGTACTTCGAGACGACGAAGACTTTTCCGGCCGGCACACTCTACGTGAGTCAGGCGCAACGGCTCGCGCCACTCGCCGCCGCACTCCTCGAAGCCGAGAGCGACGATGGATTCCTGGTGTGGAACTTCTTCGACCGCGCGCTGTCAATCCAGTGGGGAGGGGGCCCGCGCGAGTACCCCGTGTACCGTCTGCACGACGCCGTGCCGCTCGTCCGACACAAGTAGAAGGGGGACTGCCCCCGTCCCTCACCGCGCCGTGTCAATCTTGCGTGGCTCGCCACCAGAATTGACGTGAACCGCAACGCTCGGTTGCGCCGCGAACCTGGCCAGCTCGCCAAATTCATCGGTTCTCGTCACGTATCAACGTGGCGCAACTCTTGCTGGCAGTTGGTGCCGTCCCAACTGCAGGCAGCCCCCAGACCTCGAACTGCTGCCTGGTCCGACGGAGGAGAAGACCATGCGCGCGCGCTCACACTGGTTCCTTGCAGTGCTCGTCCTTCTCACGGCGGCTGGCCCTGCCGCAGCGCAGCACGGCAGCCTGAGCTGGGATGGCACCGGGCCCCAGCCTTGCCTGGAATGCCATCGGTCCGAGGCGATCGCGGTGCACGGCTCGGGCCACTTCCAGTGGGAGGGCGCGGCGCCATACAGCAACCGTGGCGTGCCCCCGAGCCAAGGCAAGAACGCCGGCGCGCTCAACAGCTACTGCGTGAACATCCTGGGCAACTTCCCGGGCTCGTGTGGCACCTGCCACGTGGGGCGCGGCGCGGCGCCCGAGGCCGCGTGGAACGAAGCCCAGTTGCAGGACATTGATTGCCTCGTCTGTCACCAGGAGAACTACAAGCGAGTGAAGGTCAGCGGCAAGTTCGTCTTCGACCCGAGCTCGGGGATCACGGCGACCCAGGCGGTGCGCACGGTGCACGAGCCCACCCGCAAGGCGTGCCTGCAATGCCACGCAAAAGCTGGCGGTGGCGACGCCTACAAGCGCGGCGACCTGGCACTCGCGCACACGGCCACGACCGACGAGCGGTTCGATGTCCACATGGCGACGACCGGCGCGAACCTCAGGTGTCAGGACTGCCACACGACGTCGAGCCACCGGATCGCCGGGCGGGGATCTGATCTTCGCCAGACTGACCTCGACACGCCGGTCGCGTGCACGAAGTGCCACGAGAACCAGCACGGCGACTCCGCCATCGGTCGCCACGTGACGCGAGTGGCCTGCCAGACCTGCCACGTCGGCGCCAGGTCGGCGCGCAACGCCGCCGACACGGCGGCCACGGAGGCAACCGAGGTCCATCGTGACTGGACCAGGCCGGAGTGGAAATCGGCCGTGAGCCAGTATCATCCGACGGCCACGCTGAAGAACGACATCAAGCCGGTGTACCGGTTCTGGAACGGCTACAGTGCGAACTACACGCTGGGCGATCGAATCACGGCCGACGCGGCGACCGGCACGTACACGACGTCGAAGCCCGTCGGCGGCATCAACGACCAGTCCCCGATCGCCAAGCTGTACCCCTTCAAATACAAGACCGCGTATCAGCCCTACGCCACGACACAGAACCTGCTGATTCCGCTCGACACGCGCGTCTACTTCGGGACGGGCAGTCTCACCGACGCGACCAGGGCCGGCCTGGGCAACCTCGGCTATTCCCCGGATGAGGCCTGGTCGATGGTGACCTCCGACACCTACCAGTTGCTCACGCACGAGATCATCGACCATGACAGCGCGCTGCAGTGCGCACAGTGCCACGGCTCGAACGCGACGCAGATGAGCCTCAAGACGATGGGCTACGCGTTGAAGGCCCCGGAGTCGTCGGTGTGCACGCAGTGCCACAAGGCGCGCAGGAACCCCGGCTGGCAGAACGTGCACGACTCGCACGTGTCGTCGAAGCGGTACGACTGCTCCTTCTGCCACACGTTCACGCGCCCCGAGCGGAACCTTCGGACCACGAAGTAGCTCGAGACGAGGGACAGATTGGCGAAACGGTCAGGGTCGCACGCCGATCAGGTGCTCCAGCGCGTACCACGTGGCGCGATGCCCGGTCACGAGCACGGTCTGCAGCTCCACGGAAGGCGGTTCGACATGATCAGGGTGCGGCTCCTGCAGCGGCTCGAGAAGGCGTGGCAGGCCTTCAAGGACTCATACGATGGTCTGTCGGAGCGCGAGTTGCTGGAACCCGGCGTGACGAAGGCGTGGTCGGTTCGGGACATCATCGCGCACGTGACCACGTGGGAAGAGGAAGCGCTGAAGCACCTGCCGGTCATCCTCGAGGGCCGGAGGCCGCCGCGGTACTCCGTGACCTACGGAGGCATCGACGCCTTCAACGCGCGGATCGCGGCACAAAAGGCAGAGCTGCCGCTGCCGGAGGTACTCCGGCAGCAGGATGCGACCCATCGGCGTGTGATCGAGATGGTCGAGCGGGTCCCCGAGGATCAGCTGAGCGCCGAGACGCGTTTTCGTCGTCGTCTACGCCTCGACACGTACGGCCACTACCCCGGGCACGCCAAGGCCATCCGGCGCTGGCGTGAGCAGCGCGCAGTCGAGCAAGGGCCGCACTGACGCACAGCGCACCCGCACGAAAAGGGGAACGCGCGGCGCGACGCAGCGGGCTCAATCGCCGGCCACAAAAATGTAAGCCGCGAAAATGGTGAGTGTCCCCATTTCACTCGAGGTTCATCGCGCGGAGGAGGGCCTTGAAGCGCGGATGGCCTCGCAAGGCCGTGAACAGGAAGGAGCCCTTGATCCCGTAGACGCCGCCGGCTCGCTCCTCGACCGCCGCCTCGAGCAGGTCGATCGCCCGATCGAAATCGCCGAGCCCGGTGTAGACGTACGCGAGGTGATACGGCATCACGTAGCGCTCCTGCGCCAACTGCTCGAGCTGCGCCAAGACCCCACGCGCGCGCGGCTCCTGGCCCGCCATGCCATAGGCCTCGCCGAGCTGCGCCAGAAACAACGGGTTGCCCGGCGACAGCGACGCGGCCGTCTCGAGTTCGCGCAGGCCCTCGGACTGGTCGCCCTTCAGCAGGCACGCCCACCCCAGGGTGGAGTGCCCCAGGGGGAACTTCGGATCCGTCTCCACGACGTATCGCGCCTCTCGAATCGCCTCGTCGTAGCGGCCCGCCCTGATCAGCGTCGTGGCGAGATCCGAGGTGTGAACGAGCGTGAGCGGATCGAGCTCGCGACTGCGCCGCTGCACCACCAGGGCCTCGTCATAGCGCTGTTGGGCAGTCAGGAGCAGGCCGAACACGTCCAGCATGGTCGGGCTGCCGGGATTGAGCTCCAGCCCCTGCTTCATCGACCGCTCGGCGCCGGACCAGTCGAACTCGAACATGAACTTCAGCGCCCCGAGGACGCCGTGTGCCTCGCCAGACAACGGATCGAGCTCGAGGGCCCGGAGCGCCGCGCTCTTGGCGCGGGCGTAGGCTTCGCGCGGCCTCAACGTCCCGGCTCCAAACCCGAGGGCCCACACCAGGAAGGCGAAGGCCGTCTGCTCGTGCGCGGCCGCGTACGTCGGTTCCAGCGCGATCGCGCGCTCGAAGTGCTCGATCGCCTCGCGCAGGCCGCCCTCGGTGTACTTCATGCGGCCCTGCACGCCCCTGAGGTACAGCTGATACGCCTCCAGCGAGACCACGGCCGGTCGCTCGATCCGGGCCCGCTCGGTCGGCGACAACTCGGCCTTCAGTTCCTCGGCGATTCGCAGCGCGACCTCCGACTGGATCTCGAAGATGTCCGTGAGCTGGCGGTCGTACGTCTCCACCCACAGGTGCGCGTCGGTCTCGGCGTCGATCAGCTCGGCGACGATCCGCACGCGGCTGCCCGCCCGCCGCACGCTCCCCTCGACCACCGTGGCCACGCCGAGCGTCGACGCGATCGCGCGCAGGCTTTCCTCTCGCTTCTTGAAGCGCATCACGGACGTGCGCGAGATCACCTTGAGGGCGCGCATCTTCGATAGCTGCGCGATCACGTCCTCGGTGATGCCGTCGGCGAAGAACTCGTTCTCCGGGTCGGAGCTCAGGCTCACGAACGGCAGCACGGCCACCGACCGCCGCACCGGCGTTGCCGGCGCCGGGATGGACGTGGCCACGGGCGTGGGCTGCGCCTCGGCCTGCTGGCGCAGCGCATCGAGATCGTCCCGAAGCTCCCGGGCCGACTGGTAGCGCTGGGCAGGATCTTTCGCCAGGCACCGCTGCACGATCGAGGCGAGCGAGGCGGGCGCGCTCGGATCGAGGTCGGTAATCGGGCGCGGGGTGTCGCGCAGCACCGACGAGATCACCGATATCGGCGAACGGCCCTTGAACGGCCGCTCGCCCGTCGCCAGCTCGTAGAGGATGATGCCGAGCGAGAAGATGTCGGACCGTTGATCGACCGTCCCGCCTTCTGCCTGCTCGGGCGACATGTACTCCGGGGTGCCGAGCACCAGCCGCTGGTCGGTGAGCGGACCGAGATGCGTCATCGTCGCGGGCAACACCGTGGTGTCACCCTGCCGTACCTCCCTGAGCTTCGCGAGACCGAAGTCGAGCACCTTCAGGCGTCCGTCCCGCGTCACCATCAGGTTGGCCGGCTTCAGGTCGCGATGCAGGATGCCGTGGTCGTGAGCGTAGCCCACCGCGTCGGCGACCGCACTTGCGACGCGCAGCACCCCTGGCAGGGGCATCCGGGCGCGCGCGATCATCGCGGCCACGGTCTCGCCTTCGACGAGCTCCATCGTGATGAACACGGTCGCCCCGACTTCCTCCAGCGAGTAGAGCGTGACAATGTGGGGGTGGTTGAGGGAGGCGACGGCACGCGCTTCCTGCTCGAAGCGCGCGCGGCGGTCGTTGCTCGTCCCGGGTTGAGCCGCGTCGGAGGACAGGTCCGCCGGAAGGATCTTCAGGGCCACCTCGCGTCCGAGGCGGGAATCGAGGGCCTTGTAGACCTCGCCCATCCCTCCCGAGCCAATCGGGTGGAGGACTTCGTAGGGGCCCAGGCGAAAGCCTGCGGCCAGGGACATCGCAGCTCCTGACGCGGATTATAGCGCCGCGTGGAGCACGCCGA
>JAFNAJ010000200.1 GCA_017860085.1 Acidobacteriota bacterium
CCTACATGCTTGCGACCATCGGTGTCGGGGCCTGGTTCTCCCGCTCGCACCGCAGCGTCCAGGACTACTTCGTCTCGGGGCACCAGGTCCCGTGGTGGGCCATCATGGGCTCGATCGTCGCCACCGAGACGAGCACGGTGACCTTCATCAGCGTGCCGGGATACGCGTACAGCACGAATTTCACGTTCCTGCAGCTGGTGATGGGCTACATGCTGGGCCGGATCGTGATCGCTCTCATCTTCATCCCGGCCTACTTCAAGGGCGAACTCCTCACGGTCTACCAGCTGCTCGGTGATCGCTTCGGCGTCGCCGTCAAACGCTTCGCGTCGGGGCTCTTCCTGACCACCCGCACGCTCGCCGACGGCTTCAGGCTCTTCGCCACGGGCCTGGTGCTCGCGGCGCTCCTGCTGTCCTCGCCGGGAGCCGTGCGCGCCGTCGAAGCCTGGGCGCCGGGGTTCGACTCGTCCACGACGATCCTGGTCGCGTCAGTATGCGTCATCGGCCTCGCGACCATCGTCTACACGTTTCTGGGCGGGATGGCCGCGGTCATCTGGACCGATGTGGTGCAGTTGGTGGTCTACCTGGTTGGCGCCGTGGTCGCCGCCTGGGTCCTGCTGCGGTCGATTCCGGGAGGCTGGGCCGAGGTGCTGTCGGTCGCGGGGCAGGCCGACAAGTTCCGCGTCTTCGACTTCACCTGGGATGTCACGCGCAGTTACACCTTCTGGTCGGGGGTCGTCGGCGGCATGTTCCTGACGACGGCCACCCACGGGACGGACCAGTTGATGGTACAGCGTTACCTGTGCAGCCGGAGCAGAGGCGATGCCGTGAAGGCCCTGCTCGGAAGCGGCGTGGTGGTCTTCGCGCAGTTCGTCCTGTTCCTCGTGATCGGCGCCATGCTATTCGTCTACTACAGCGGTCCCGGGGTCGCCGACCGCACCGCCTTCAGCGTCAACGGGCGGATCGTGAGCGATCGCATCTTCCCGACGTTCATCGTCACCCAGATGCCAATCGGGCTGGTCGGTCTGGTCGTGTCCGCGATCTTCGCGGCGGCGATGTCGACCTTGTCGTCGTCGCTCAACTCGTCGGCCGCAGCCGCGGTGGGCGATTTCTATATTCCCCTCGCCAGGGGTCCCCGAACCGACGCGCACTACCTGCGCGTGTCACGATGGATGACCGCATTCTGGGGCATCGCGCAGATGGCAGTGGCCCTGCTCGCCATCCGACTGTCGAGCCGCGTGGTCGACGAAGTGCTGGGCATCGCTTCCTTCACGAACGGCGTGATCCTGGGGGTGTTTCTGCTGGGGACCTTTGCACCCCGCGTGCGCCAGCGGTCGGCCTTCGCGGGCATCGCGGTCGGCACGACCACGATGCTGGCGGTCAAGGCGTTCACCGTGGTGTCCTGGCAGTGGTATGTCCTGATCGGCTCGTTGGTCACGTTTGCGGCCGGCGCCGCCGCCGCTCGCGTCGGGCTCGACGAGTCGTCTCCGCGGTCCGCGTGAACCTCCGTGCCGGATAGCGATCGCTTCTCACCCGCGCGGCAGCTTCTCAGCGAGGCCGTTGACCGGGCCTTCCCGGGCTGCGTCGTCGAAGTGGGACGCGCGAAGACCGTTCTCTGGCAGCAGGCGTTCGGCTCGTACGCCGGAGACGCGAGTTCGCCAGTGGACCTCGACACGGTCTACGACCTGGCGTCGCTGACCAAGGTGATCGCGACGACGTCGATCGCGATGCGGCTCGCCGACGCCCGTCGGCTGTCGCTCGACACCCCGGTGCGTTCGTGGCTGAAGGACTGGCGCGGCGACGACCGGTCTGGCGTGACCGTGCGCGACCTGCTCGCCCACGCGGCAGGGCTGACCGCCTACGCCCCTTTCTACCGCGACTGCCGAGGTCGTGCGGAGTTTGAAGCGGCCATCTGCGAACTGCCGCTCGAGTACGAGCCTCGATCGCGATCGATCTACAGTGACCTCGGCTTCATCCTGCTCGCGTTCATCGCAGCCGATGCCGCCGCGGTATCGTTCGAGCGCCAGTTCGAGACGTTCTGTGACGAGGCCGGGCTCGACGGACTGTCGTTCGGCGCACCAGCCGACACACGCGAACGAACGGCGCCTACCGGCGACGACCCATGGCGCGGCAGGCGCCTCGTTGGTGAAGTGCACGACGCCAATGCCTGGGCACTTGGCGGCGTGGCCGGTCACGCGGGTCTCTTTGGCACCGCTCGAGCGGTGGGCGCGTTCGCCCGACTGGTTCTTCGGGCCATCAGGACGAGCCACGGCCTCGACGTGGCCGACCGTCGGTGCGAGTTGGGCGTTGCCCCTTCCACCGTCGCGGAGTTCGCGTGCCGCACGACGGTGCCCGGCAGTTCCCGAGCCCTCGGCTGGGACACGATGTTGCCGACCTCGTCATGCGGACGACGGATGTCACCGACGGCCATCGGCCACACCGGCTTCACCGGCACATCACTGTGGATCGACTGGGAGGCCGACCTCTACGCCGTCCTCCTCAGCAACCGGGTCCAGTTGTCGCCCCCGAGTGACGCCATCCTGGCGGTTCGCCCGGCGTTTCACGACGCCGTGACCGCCGCCCTCCACGCCACAGCGTAGCGCGTCCCCTCAGGGCAAAGACGGTGGCGCGCCAACCGGACGAACCGGCCTGCTCCCAGCACCAGGGAATCCCGGCGACGGTGCGCCTGGACCACCAGGACGGAGCCCTGGAGCGGGCCCCCCGGGCGTCCCGGGTTTCGCCCCGGGAGGCAGCGGCAGCTTGGGTCGGATGTTCGTGTAGACGAACTGCCACTCCTCGTAGCGGTTGCGTCCCTGGTAGGTCTTGATCGCCTGGCCTTTGGTCTTGCTCATCACACCGACGAGGCCGCCTCGTGGCCCGAGGGCGCTCCCTGCGCCGCCCGGGATACCCGGCGTTGACACACCGGGCTCAGCCGGCAGTTGGCCGGGTGGTAGCTGCGGTGCCGGTGCCGGCCGCCCCCCAGGCCCGCCGACGATCTGGCCCGGCTGTTGGGCGAGCGCCGCCTGAAACAGCGGCTGGAACTCTCCGTCTGCCGCCATCGGGTCGCGGTACTTCCGCCTCAGGAACCGCTGCTCCACGAGGACGTCGACATTCGGCGGCAGCCCGCCGCCGTACTTGCGTTGAAAGAGCACCACGGCGCGCGCGTACTGCTCGCCCCTGAAGATGAGCTCCTCTTCCCGCTCCCGCTGCATCAACTTCCGCCACGTGGGCATCGCGACCGACGACAGCAGGGTCATGACTGCGAGCGCAACGAGCAACGCCGCCATCGCAAAGCCGCGATCGCGGCGCCTGCCTTGACCCCTTCGGTGGCGCCCACTATCATCCAAACACGGACCTGCCATGAGAAAGTTGACCGCCGGTCGTGACGTGCTCGGCTGCCTCCGACCCATGATCCTTGTCGTCGCGTTGGTCAGTGCGGGCTGCAACTCGAGTCCCCTGCTTGCGCCAACCGATTCCACGATGGTGCTCGTGGCGACACCCCAGGTCGTGCCTTTGGGCGGCTCGGCCGAGGTGACGGCTCTCGTCACCAAGTCCAGCGGCCAGGCTGCGAGCGACGGCACCACCGTGCATTTCTCCTCGTCGCTCGGCGACGTCACTCCTCGCGAGGCCGAAACCAAGGGCGGCAAGGTCACGGTTCGCTTCGTGGCGGGCACCACGCCGGGTACGGCCGTTGTGCGCGCCTACTCGGGCAGCGTCGAGGCGACCCCGCTCGAGATCATCGTCGGCGGATAGGCCACCTTCGCTCCCTCGCCTACCACTCGTTGTACGGCGTGCCGCCCAGCGAGACCCGATCGGACCCGCTCTTCACGTCGAAGATCCCCGGTTCGACGCTCGGATTGGTCACGTCGAATTCCGCCGGCACAGCCTCCCACGTCGTGGCCGACTTGGTGATGGGGTCGTCCGGAATCCGGCGGAGGTAGCCGTCTTCAACCAGCACGTCGAGCGACGGCGGGTAGCGGCCCTTGTCGGCGTAGTACTGGTCGATGGCGTCACGCATCCTGAACAGGTTCTCCTTCAGCACCGCTTCCTGCGCGGACACCACGGCGCTCCGGTAGTTGGCCACGGCGATGCCGGCGAGGATGGTGATGAGTGAGACGACGACGAGCAGCTCGATGAGGGTCCAGCCTCGCTCGCCGTGCGCGCCTCTGCGCCATTGACTCATCGGACTACCAGTCGCGATAGCGGGTGCCGTCGAGCGCCGTCGCCTCGCTGCGAGAGTACACGTCGTAGACGTTCTGCCCGCCCCACGATGTCGTGTCCGGGCGGTCCTGGTACGACCGCTTGCCCCACTCCGTATCTCTGGTCATGGGGTCGACGGGGATGCGTCGCAGGAACTTCAAGCGTCGGCCGCTCGCATCGTTGGCCATCGGCACCCCCTCGACAAGCACCTCGAGGTCTTCGGGGTAGCCCTCGGAACCCGGACGCACATCGGTTGATCCGATGAGGCCGAGGTCGACCGAGTCCTTGTAGCGGTCGATCGCGGTCCGCAGCTCGCGCAAGCTCCGCCGCAATTCGACCTCGCGCTGACGCTGCACGGTCACCTTTGCGAGCGGCATCGCTGCCGAGGCCATGATCAGCAACAGCACTGACACGACCAACACCTCGACGAAGGTGTAGCCCCGCTGCCGAGGTGCCTTCGCGAGTGCCTCGCGCGCTCCACCGATCCGGCTGCTCACGCCCAGCATCGCCCCTCACCGCACGTTCACGTGCGCCGGGGTGAACGAGAGCGGCACAGCGCTCCCCTCTGGGCTGGTCGCGACTCCCGAAAGCGTGAGGTCGGAGGCCCCGACCGCCACCGGTTCGAACAACACGGCCGCCAGCAGCCCGGCGCCCGACGCGCCCGTCGCATCGGCGGTGCGGGTCATCGAGATGTCGACGCGTCCGCCGGTCGTATCCACCTGCTGGGCGAAGGTCACGGTGACCCCGCCCTGACGAAGGAAGCCCCCTTCCTGCACGACCCGTACACGAAGCACCGCTGGGTTGTACGAGAGCGACAGGCTGACCACGGACACCCGCTCAGCGCCGGTAATCGAGATCGGCACGCTGAACGACCCGCCATCGATGTCGAACTCGCCAGGGGCGGCCGCCAAAATCTGGGTCGCAGCGCTTCCGACGCGGGTCGTGCCGGCCGGTGCGACGCCGGGACCGGGCATGGCGGCTGCCCCCGCCTGAGGCTCTGGCGCGGCGGGAACGGCCCCTGGGACCCCGGCTGGCGCCGCGACGGGCGGCCGAGGCACGCCGGGCGCTGGACCAGTGGGCGTCGGGACCTGGGATTTCGCCGGCTCAGGCGCTGGTGCCGTTTCTGCGGCCGGCGGAGCCGGCAGTGGAGTTGGAGGGGCAGCCTCGGGCGTCGCCTCATCGCCGAGGACGACGAGCAGCTCGCCGCGGTCTTGGCCCGACGTGTCGATCCGGTAGGTCACGGGTCGTCTGAGGTCGAACACCAGGCGAGCCACGAGTGGCGTTCGGCTGTGCTGGGCGGCGCGGATGCGCTCG
>JAFNAJ010000201.1 GCA_017860085.1 Acidobacteriota bacterium
CGCAGGGCGCCCCGTGGCAGAAAGTGAAATCGACTCCGACCCGCCTCAGGGGACGTCTTCTAGGGAACGCAGGCGATGGCGTCGATCTCGACCCGCAGGCCCTCACCCGGCAGGGCAGACACCTGCACGGTAGTGCGCGCGGGGCGGTGGTCACCGAACATGCGCTGATAGACGGCGTTCATGCGCGGAAACTCACCCATGTCCACCAGGAAGACACCACAGCGCAGCACATGCGGCAGACCCGACCCGGCCGCCTCGAGAATGGCGGCGACGTTCTTCAGGCACTGCTCCGTCTGGGCCTCGACATCCGCACCCGCCAAACGCCCCGTCGCCGGGTCGGTCGCCCCCTGGCCCGAGACGAACACCAGGCGGTCGAGGACCATCCCCGGTGAATAGGGTCCGACGGGCTTGGGCAGCCCCTCGGCGTGAACGGATCGTGCGTGCACCGGACGCTCCATAAGCACCTCGACTTCTCACCACGACTACCCGTCCGGCCCGAACGGCAGGCCGGTCAGCCCCGACAACCCCTCAGGCCCGAACACGCGGCTCAAGATGCGCGCGGCGTGCGGCGGCACGTGCCGCACCTCCATCTCCAGCCCCGCATCGACGGTCTCCTGCACGACGCTCTTGAGCGCCATCGCCCCGGTGAAGTCGATGCGTCCCAGTTCCTCGAGATCCAACACGACGCGCACCGCGTCCGGGTGCTCGGCCACCTGGTTCACCAGCGTCTCCTCGAGGCCTGGCGCCGATCCGAAGAACAGCACGCCCTGCGGCTCGAGCGTCAACACGCCCTGGTCGTAGCTCGTCCGGACACCCACCTGCAGTTCGCGCCAGATGTGCACGACGCCCGCCAGCCCGATCCCCACGATGATGGCCTGGTCCACACGCGGCGCCAGCGCCAGCGTCAATCCGAACGTCGTCCACCCAATCGCCGCCTGCGGCACCGACACCCCCCACAGCCTGAGGAGCCCCCGCACCGCCACCAGCTTGACCACCGCGCCGATGACAATGGCGCCGAGCACCGCCCGCGGCAGCGGAGCCAGCACCCACGCGAACGGCAGGAACGCCAGCACCACCAGGCCGGTGACGGCGCCGCTCCACCGCGTCCGCCCGCCCGCCAGGCGGTTGATCGACGTCCGCGAGAACGACCCGCCCACCGGAAAGCCCGCCGACAGGCCCGCCGCCAGGTTCGCCAGACCCTGGCTCACGAACTCGCGGTCGGGACTCCACCGGCGCCGGTCCTGCATCGCGTACGTCCGCGCAATCGCCGCGGGCTCGGCAAAGCCGACCAAGGCGATCACGAGACCCGGCAGGACAAGGCCGGGCAGCGATCCCCACGGCAGCGGCCCGCCCACAAACGGCAGGCCGGTCCGCACGGGCCCCACCACCGGCCCCGAATATCCGGCCGCCGCGCTGTAGGCAATCCCGAGCACGACGGCCACCAGCACGCTGGGAAACAGCGCGTGCACCCGGTGCCCGAACAGCACGAGCGCGAGCGTCAAGAGCGTCAGAACGACGGCGGCCGGTTCCCACCCCGCCGGATGCCACACGGCCCAGGCCGCTCGCGACAGCAGGCCGCCGGCTGGAGCCGCCGCCCCGAGCGCGCTCGGCAGCTGCGACGCGATGATGAGCAGCGCCGAGGCCGCCGTGAATCCCCTCACGACCGGCTGCGACATCAGGTAGGCCACCCAGCCGAGACGGGCCAGGCCGAACACCGCGCGCGCCACGCCCACGCACAGCGCGAGCAGCGCGGCCAGGGCGACATAGCGCTCCGACTCCACCGGCGCGATCACCGTGAGCGCACCAAACGTCAGCAGGCTCGTGAGCGCCACCGGCCCGGTCTGCAAGTAGGGAGACGACGCCGCGAGGGCCGCGGCGATCGGTGGCAGCGTGGCCGCGTAGAGCCCGTGGATGGGTGGCAGCCCCGCGAGCTCGGCATACGCCAGCGCCTGCGGAACCAGCACGGAGGCCACGCTCACGCCGGCAACGACGTCCCCCACCTGCGGGGTGAGCGGATAGTGGCGGGCACGGGCTGCAGTCGACGAGGACATGAACGCGGGGCCGGGTCTCACGCGCGGCTTGACGGCCCGTATATCCATACTGGAATATCCGCATGTTCACAAGGCGCGTCGCCGGGAGCGTACGTCCGGGACGCGCCGAGGCCCAACCGCCCGCGGCTGGGCACTCGCCCGAGGCGTGCCTGAAGATCCGCCCCACGTGAGACGCGGCCCACCGCGAGGAGGCCATCTGCCCATGCTCGACACACAGGTCGCCGTCCCCGCCGCGCGCGATCCCCGCTGGGCGAAAGTGATCGACCACGGCATCTGCATCGGCTGCCACGCCTGCTCCACGGCGTGCAAGGCCGAAAACGAGGTGCCGCTGTCAGTGAACCGCACCTACGTCAAGTACGTCGACATCGGGCGCTTCCCCCAGGCGCGTCGCGCGTTCCAGGTCACCCGCTGCAACCAATGCCACGACGCCCCCTGCGTGGCCGCCTGCCCCACGGCCGCCATGTACGCGCGCCCCGACGGCATCGTCGACTTCGACAAGCGGGCGTGCATCGGCTGCAAGGCGTGTATCGCCGCGTGCCCCTACGACGCCATCTTCATCAACCCCGACGACCACTCGGCCGAGAAGTGCAACTTCTGCGCGCATCGGCTCGAGGTCGGCCTCGAGCCGGCGTGCGTGGTGGTCTGCCCCACCCAGGCCATCCTGGTCGGCGACCTGCACGATCCCGACACCGCGGTCGCCACCCTCGTGCAGCGCGGCCCTGTCAACGTGCGACGCCCGGAGAAGGGCACGCAGCCCAAGCTCTTCTACCGGGGGGCGCACCAGGCCACGCTCGATCCGCTGGCCGCGCGGCGTCCCGATGGCGGGCTGTTCCTCTGGAGCGAGCAGACGATCGGGCCGCACCACGTGGTGTCCGGACACCCCGGGCCTCACAACGCGTCGACCGCAGCGCTGCTCAGCTACGACGTGCCCCACAAGACGCCATGGGACTGGCGCGTCAGCCTCTACACGTGGACCAAGGGCATCGCCGCAGGCGCCTACCTCGTGCCCCTGTTGATGGTGGCGTCCGGCGTGACGTCGGCGACGGGCGCGCTGTGGCAGTGGGTCGCGCCGGTCGTGGCCGGTGCCTTCCTCGCGATCACCGGGATGATCCTGATCGCCGACCTCGAGCACCCCACCCGTTTCTACTACCTCTTCACGCGACCGCAGACGCGAAGCTGGCTCGTGCGAGGGTCGTGGGTGATCGGCGGCTACTCGGCCCTCCTGGTGCTGCACTTTCTTGCCAGCCTGGCCGGAGCCGAGGGACTGCAGCGACGGCTGATGTGGCCGGGATTCCCCCTGAGCATCATGGCCGCGGTCTACACCGCCTACCTCTTCGCACAGGCCCGGGCACGCGACCTCTGGCAAAGCCCGCTGCTCGCGCCGCACCTGCTCGTGCAGGCCATCATCGCGGGCTCGGCCGTCGTGCTGCTCGCAGCCGTGACCGGGTTCGCAGACGGTGTGTCGGCTGCAACTGCCCTGACGTGGCTCGGCGCGTCGAGCCTGGCACACCTCGTCGTCGTCGCCGCCGAGACGACGCTCGCCCACCCCACCGCGCACGCGCACCTCGCCGTGCACGAGATGACGCGTGGCGCCTTCGCGCGGCCATTCTGGGTCGGTGTTGCGCTGGTGGCCGTCGCCGCGGCCGCGCCCTGGCTCGGCCCGCTGACGGCTCTGCCCGCGCTGGCGGGCCTGTTCGCCCACGAGCACGCCTACGTGCAGGCCGGCCAGGCCGTGCCGCTCGCATAGGAGAGGCCGATGACGCCGCAGGATCTGAACGCCCGTGTCAGCGCCGCCCGCAGCGAGAGCGAGCGGCGCGGTGAGACGTTCTACCCGGGCGCCAGCCGGGTGCACCTGGCCGCGTTCCCGCCGAAGGAACGGTGGGACCACTGGGTGGAGCTCGACTCGCGCTCGTGGCCCGATCGCGTCGAACGGCAGTACGCGCTGGTGCCGACCACGTGCTTCAACTGCGAGTCGGCGTGCGGCCTGCTCGCCTACGTCGACAAGCTCACGCAGCAGGTGCGCAAGTTCGAGGGCAACCCCGAGCACCCCGGCTCGCGCGGCCGCAACTGCGCCAAGGGCCCGGCCACGCTCAACCAGGTGACCGACCCCGACCGTGTCCTCTTCCCGCTCAAGCGCGCCGGCGCGCGCGGCGAAGGCAAGTGGGTGCGAGTGTCGTGGGATGACGCGCTCAACGACATCGCGGCGCGCATCCGCACGGCCCTCGTCGAGCACCGGCACAACGAGGTGATGTATCACGTCGGCCGTCCCGGCGAGGACGGCTTCACCGAGCGCATCCTTGCGGCGTGGGGCGTGGACGGCCACAACTCCCACACCAACGTGTGCTCGTCGAACGGGCGCGCCGGCTACCAGTACTGGATGGGCTACGACCGGCCCAGCCCCGACCACGCCAACGCCGACGTCATCCTGCTCGTGTCGTCACACCTCGAGGCTGGCCACTACTTCAACCCGCACGCGCAGCGCGTGATCGACGCGCGCAAGCGGGGCGCCAAGCTCGTGGTGCTCGACACGCGGTTGTCGAACACGGCCACGCACGCCGATCACTGGCTGCCCACGTACCCGGGGTCCGAGGCGGCCGTGCTGCTCTCCATCGCCAATCACCTCATCCAGACGGGCCGCTACCACCGCGAGTTCGTGCGCCGCTGGTGGAACTGGCAGGAGTACCTGGAGGCCGAGCGCCCCGATCTCCCGGCCACCTTCGACGCGTTCGAGCAGGCGCTCCGCGAGATCTACCGCGACTTCACGTTCGACTTCGCTGCGCGCGAGTCGGGCATCGCGCCCGACGTCCTCGCCCAGGTCGCCGAGATCGTCGCTGGCGCGGGCACGCGCCTCGCCACCCACACGTGGCGCAGCGCGGCCGCCGGCAACCTGGGCGGCTGGCAGGTCTCACGCACCCTCTTCCTGCTCAATGCGTTGATGGGCGCCGTGGCCACGCCGGGCGGCACCTATCCCAACGCGTGGAACAAGTTCGTCCCCAAGCCCATCCACACGCCGCCCCACCCGCACGTGTGGAACGACCTCACGTGGCCCCTCGAGTACCCGCTCGCGATGAACGAGCTCTCGTTCCTGCTGCCCCACCTGCTCAAGGAGGCGCGCGGACGGCTCGAGGTCTACTTCACGCGGGTCTACAACCCGGTGTGGACCAACCCCGACGGCTTCTCGTGGATCGAGATGCTCACCGACGAGCAGCTCGTGGGACTGCACGTGGCCCTCACCCCCACATGGAGCGAGACGGCGTACTTCGCCGACTACGTGCTCCCCATGGGCCTCGGGTCCGAGCGTCACGACATGCACTCGTACGAGACCCACGACAGCCAGTGGATCGGGTTCCGCCAACCAGTCCTCCGCGCATTCCGCGAACGCACGGGACATGCCGTGCACGATACGCGCGAGACGAACCCGGGCGAGGTGTGGGAGGAGAACGAGTTCTGGAT
>JAFNAJ010000202.1 GCA_017860085.1 Acidobacteriota bacterium
CTCCAGCGTGAGTTTACGGCGGCCGATCAGGTCATCGCTCAGCTGAACGCCGCGCGATCGGAACTGAGCGCCCTCGGCGGCCAGTTCAGCCTGTTCTAGACGCACCAGGGACATCCGCATGACCCTCACCCCCTCCCACGCGGCAGCGACCTACCAGACGGTCGAAGTCACCTCGCGGTCGCCGCTCGAGCTCGTGGTCATGCTCTACGATGGGGCGCTCGCGGCCATGACCCAGGCACGGGATGCGCTCGCCCGGGGGGATCACCTGACGAAGGCACCCGCTCTTTCCAAGGCCCTGGCGATCGTGCATGCCCTGCAGTCAACGCTGAACATGGATGCCGGGCGCGAGGTGGCCACACAGCTCGACACCCTTTACAGCTACGTGTCCGGGCGGCTGATCGAGGCCAATATCCGGCAGGACCCCGCCTGCATCGACGAGGCCATTCGTGTCTTCAGCCGGCTTCGCGAGGCCTGGGGACAGATTGCCGCCGCTCCGGTCTCGCAGGCCAGCTGAGCCATGGCGCACGAAGCCAGACCAACGGGTACGCTGGGCGAGGTCCTGCACGACTACGCACGAGGCCTGCAGTCGGAGATGGCCTTGCTGCGCCAGGTCAGCGGGCTTTCGGAAGCGCAGCGTCAAGCGACGGCCGACAACGACCTCGACGGCCTGGAGCACGTGTCGACCGAGCGCGACCGCCTCACGACCGCGCTCGTCACGCTCGAGGCCCAGCTCAAGCCCCTGCGGGCCGTCATCGCGGGGAACCTCGACGGCGTCAGGCAGCAACCCGGTTTCGGAATGGTTGTCGACCTCCACCGGGAGGCCGAAGGGCTGGTGTCGTCAATCCTGCACGAAGACCGCTCGACGCTGGAGGCTCTCGCCACCGCCGAGCGCACGCGACGCATGGCCGCCAGGGCCATCGAAGCCGGCGAGGCCACCCTTGCCGCCTACCGACGCGTCGTGGCACCGGGCCCCGGCAGCGCGAGCCTCGTCGACCGACGGGGCTGACTAGCCCGCTTCCTGCAGCACAGCCGTCGCGGCGCGGGGCGCCAGGCCGGCCCGCAATACCCGCGTGGGCCGCTGACGCCAGCCGAAGAGGAACATGGCCCGCTCGCTAAACTCGAGTGTTCGGTACAGGCTGACAGCGGCCGCATTCGACCGGGCGACGAGGAGGGTCACCCGAGCAGCGCCCTGGCTGACGGCAGATGCGATGGCCGCGTCCATGAGACTGCGCCCTAGACTCTGTCCCCGCGCGCCAGGGTCGACGGCCACCTGCGCGACATGCAGGTTTGTCGGCGAGACCCAGGTGGCCAGCAGCCCCCCAAGTGGATGCGCGTCCCGGACCGAGCCCGAGACCCAGCTGCACGCCGGTTCGAATCGGCCGAGCGCGGGCCCCCGCACCAGTTGATTCACGTACCCTGCCCACTCGTCGATGCGTCCATGGGGTGCGAAACACCGGGCGATTTCGTCACCGGCGTACGCGCGCGCAAAGAGGCGCACCAACCCGGGCAGATCCGAGGGCCTCCACGCTCTCAGCGCAGCATCAGGAAGCGCCGGGCGAGCCCCGACGACTGGCGGCAGCCTCAGCTCCAGGTAGGCATGCCGATCGAGCACGAATCGGCGGCGCGCGAGCGCCGCCTCCACCGACGAGTGTCCGGGAAACAGGAAGCTGTGATACTCGGAGGCAAAGCGCGTTTCCGGGGCATCGAGCACGGCCTCGAGCAAGCGACGCACCACGTCAGCCGTGTCGCCCTCCAGTGCCCCAATCTTGAGGACGCCGTCGTAGACGATGAAGAAAGTCCAGCCGATGATCCGGCCACCGGCACGCGCCACGAACCCCGGGACGGTGCCCATGCGGCGCGCGTCCTCGACGACGGCCCACGCGTCAGCCGGGTCCCACTGCAGCGCGCTCAGCCAGCGTTGGCGTTCCCGCTCGAGCAGGCGGTGGGCTTCGTCCGGAGACACCGCGCGCCAGTCTTCGATCCGCATGTCACGCAGTCCTGGGACGTGAACCGACCCGGGGCGAGCGGAGCGTGCGCAACAGCGGCACCTTCGTGCGCGCGGCAGCCGCGGCCTGCCGGTTCTCTTCACGGATGGTGTCGTACACCTCGCGTCGGTGCACTGCGACGTCGGCAGGTGCGCTCACGCCCAGGCGCACGCCGTCGCGCCCGACGCGCAGCACGCGCACCTCGATGCCGTCGCCGATCATGATCGTCTGGTCGCGCTTGCGCGTGAAGACGAGCACCGTTGCACCTCAGGCCGGCGTCAGGGGATGCCGCAAGGGATACAGGCTGTTGTGTGGAAGCACCTGGTACCCAATCATCTTCTGCGGGTTGATGACGACAGGGGCCCGAAGGTTAGCCCACGCGTGGTCATCGTCGGTGAACGAGACGATGGCGAGCCACAAGAGCACGCTGGACTCGGTGGCGCCGAGCCGCCCGAGGTCCGACTGCCCCAGCGCACAGCGATAGTCGGGGAGCACCTGGCGCGGATCGATCACCAGGAACGATGCCGGAGGGCCCCCGACTGCCTGAAGGTAGGACAACGGCGCCAGTTCCTCGGACGACAGCAGCGCGAACGACCGACACCGCTCGAAGCCGGGAAGCCCCGAGGGGAAGGACACGAGATCGCCGGGGTTGACGGTGAACTCCCCGAACCCGGTGTCGACCCGGATCGGCCCAGGCGGCGTCATCGGCGTCACGTGGGTGCCCATGATCATCCCAGGTAATCGAACAGTGACAGCTGGCTGGTCTTGCTGGCGGCCCCGAGGCCGGCGCGGTAAGCGACCTCGGCCTGCTGCATGGCACTGATCGACTCGGCGAGGTTGGCATCCTCGAGCGCAGAGCGACGCACATCGGCGGCCTCGGATGCCTCGGCCAGTCTCACGCGGTGGTCGTTCAGATCCGACAGGCCAGCGCCCACCCGACTCTGAACGTTGGCCACGCGGTCGAGCGCGCGCGACAGACCGGTCATTCCTTGACCGATGCCCTCGAGATCGCCAGCCCGGACGGCGGCAATCAGGCTCTCGAACACCTCAAAGACGTTGGAGGCGTCGCTCCCCTGCGCCAACTGCTGCCCGTCGACCGTGACACCGACGCTCCGGTGGCGACCGATGTCGACCAGCATCGGCTCAGCGTTCCCCTCGTAGGGGCCGACCGCTCCTGATGAATCCTTCGTGTAGGGGGCCTTGAGGCTCGCTGTCCCCGAGAACACGTAGGTACCCCGGTACTGCGTGTTGAGGTCTCCCAGAATGGTGTCGCGAAGTCCCTCGAGCTCGAGCGCGTAGGCCTCCTGCTGTTGAGGCGTCACGAAGCTGTTTCGCGCCGCGGCGGCGGTCGTCTGCGCGGCCGTGAGCATCTTCCCGATATCGGAGAGGATCGTGTCGACCACGGTCAGGCGCGATTCGACCGAGTCGGTGGCGCGGACGTACCGGTCGGTCGCCCGCATCTCTGCGCGCTCACCCACGATTGCCGATATCGCCTGCGGATCGTCGCTCGGCACGCGCACCCGCCGTCCCGACGACACCTCGAACTGCCGCTTCACCATCTCCTCGGCGGCCCTGGCGGTGTCACGCACGAGGTTCCGGAAGGTCGCGCTGAACGTCACTCGCATCGACTACGCCTCCACCAGCCCCATCAGGGTCACCAGCAGCTCGTCCACTGTCTTGAAGTACCGGGCGTTCGCCTCATACGCGCGCTGGAAGCGCAGCATGTTGGCTGCCTCTTCGTCGAGCGACACTCCCGACACGCCATCCCTCAGGTTGGTCACCTGCCGAAGCACCTCGCCGCGACTGACCGCGGCCTCCGACGCACTGGCCGCATCGCGTCCGACCTCGTACACGAACTGAGCCCACGTCTCGGCGAACGTGGCCGTGCCGCCCACAACCGGCTGGTCGCGCAGCGCCGCGAGCGCGCGAGCGTTCTCGTTGTTTCCCGGTGCCGTCGGCGACGTCGAAGCCGCGACCAGCCTTTCGCCGCCCGGGGCGGACAGCGCTCCATTCACCCGCAACGCAGCTGCGGCGCCCGCGACGCTGGCGAGCGGCTCGAAGAATGCCACGCCAGGGTTACCCTGGAGGTCGTAGCCGCCCGCGTGGATCGCATTGATGTTCTGCGCCACCTCGTAGGCGAGCCGGTCGAGATGCTGCAGGTATGCCGGCATCTTCACGTCGCGCACGTCCAGGAGCCCCCCGAGCGTGCCGCCCGCAATCTCGCCGGTGATCACCTGCCCTGCCGCGACGATGTCCGACACACCGGTGCCGTCCCTGGGCGTCGTGCCGATCTCGTAAGGCGTGTTCGCCACCACCAGCAGCCGGCCGCTGCCGATGCTGACGTCGAACCCTCCACTCTCGACTTCGACCGCCTGGACATCGATCAAGGCGGACAGGCTCTCCAGCGCCTGGATGACCTGGTCGCGCACGTGGAGCGCCTCGGGTGCTCCTGGGGCCATCCCTGCGAGTGATCCGTTCAGGTCGGCGATCTGACGCGCCAACGCGTTGATCTGATCAACCGTGGCCCGCACTCGCACGTCCACGTCTCGCGCAGCCTCCGCCAGACCGCCGGCCAGCGTGTTGAACGTGGCCGCCAGCTTCTGGGCTTCGGTCACGACCTCGATCCGCGCGGTGGACGACGTCGGCGCCTCCGCGAGGCTCGCGAAGGCGTCGAACAGGTCGTCGAGATCCCCGTCGACGGACGTGCCAGGCGCGCCAATGCCCGTCTCGAGCAATGCGAGGATGTCGGCCGCGGCCGCTGCGGCCTGCTCGGCGGACATCTCCTCACGCACGCGACGATCGAGAAAGCGGTCGCGAATGGCCCGCACCGACAACACCTCGGCGCCGCTCCCCGCGCTCCGCGGCTCGTACGGGGGAACCGCGGCAATGTCGACGACGCGGCGGGCGTAGCCCGGCGTGTTCACGTTGGCGATGTTCTGGCCCACCACGTCGAGCGCATACCGCTGCGTCTCGAGCGATCGCGACGTGGTCTGGAGCATGGTGAAGAGATCGGCCACTATCCCCTCGCGTCGATGGCGCCGACCCGGGCCATGATGGCCTCGTGACCGGTGCGGTCGTAGGCGCCGCACCGGCCCTGGGCCATGAGCGAGCACCGTACAAACTCCGTGAGTGATGCTCCGAGCCGCCGACACCGATCGAGGGCGGCCTGGGCGTGGAGGACTTCCGCTCGCAATGCGGCGCCGGTCGCCGGGTCGACGCCCGAGTGACATGACCGGCGTACCGCTCGAAGCGCGGCGTAGAGGTTGATCTCGGCTGCGGTGACGAGGTCGAGGCGCCCCTGCGCGAGGGCATCGCCGAGCGACGTCAGCACGGCTCGCAGGTGATGAAGATCGGCGACCGGCCCTTGGAGGTTGGTGGTCACAAAGAGTCCCCGTTCGTGAGGCCGGGCCGGAAGCCCCGCGAGGTTCAGCGCGACAGCAGGCTGTCGATGATTCGGTCGGCCAACTTCTCCACGTCGCGACCGAGTTCACCGGCGGCAAGCTTCT
>JAFNAJ010000203.1 GCA_017860085.1 Acidobacteriota bacterium
GCCGGTCCTACTTCGGCAGGATGACCGAGTCGATCACGTGGATCACGCCGTTGCTGGCCATGACGTCAGCCTTCACGACGTGCGCGTTGTCGATCATGACCGTGTTGCCCATCATGCTGATCTTGACCGACTGACCCTGGACCGTCTTCGCTTCCTTCAGCTTTGTCACCTCGGCGGCCGTCACCTTGCCGGGCACGACGTGGTAGGTGAGGACGGCCTTCAACTTCTCCTTGTCCTTGCCCAAGGCCTCGAGCGTCGCCTTCGGGACCTTGGCAAATGCCTCATCCGTCGGGGCGAACACGGTAAACGGCCCTGTACCCTTCAGGGTCTCGACGAGGCCGGCATCGCCGAGCAACTTGGCCAGCGTCTTGAACGTGCCGGCGGCCACGGCGGTGTCGACGATGTCCTTCTCCGCAGCCCGCGCGGGCGCGGCCACGAGCGCGGCGATGGCGACCGCCGCGGCGAGTGAAACAAGCTTCTTCATGTCAGGCGACTCCTTCGGTGTTTGCGGTGGCAGGGCGCTCGGCTGTCCGGCGACCCTTATGTGTTCCAACTACACCTATGACGCCGACTCCGCGCCGGAGGTCCCCGACAGTGAGGAAGTTCCCCTGCCACGGTTGGAGGACCCGGGGCGACTTCCTGTAGCCTGTAGCGGGTCGCCGGGCATGAACGTTTCGGACTTCGACTTCGACCTGCCGTCGGACCTGATTGCCCAGGTGCCAGCCGAGCCACGCGGCTCGTCGCGGCTGATGGTGCTCGACCGCCGCACCGGCCGAACCGAGGCCGCTGTCGTCGGCGATCTCCCGCGCTGGCTGAGAAGGGGCGACGTGATCGTGCTGAACGACACGCGGGTGTTCCCCGCGCGGCTGCTTGGGCACCGGGTCCCCAGCAGGGGTGCGGTCGAATGCCTGCTGCTCGGCCGCCTCGATGCCGAGCGCTGGGACGCACTCGTACACCCAGGCCAGAAGCTCCGTCCGGGCGAGCAATTCGTGTGCGAGGGTGCCGGCGGCCGCCTGGTCGGCGTGATCGAGGCGCGTCACACGTTCGGCCGACGAACCGTGCGCCTGACTGCCGACGGCGGAGCCGACGTGGATGCGGTGATCGACGCCATCGGGCACGTGCCCTTACCCCCTTATATCAAGCGGCCCGACGTCTTGGCCGATCGGGAGCGCTACCAGACCGTGTTTGCCGCGCGCCGTGGCTCGGTGGCGGCGCCAACGGCGGGGTTGCACGTGACCGACGCGCTGCTCGACGCGCTGGCGCAGGCGGGTATCGAGCGCGTCGCGGTCACGTTGCACGTGGGGTACGGCACCTTCAAACCCGTGCGCGGGGACACGGTCGAGGACCACCGTGTCGATCCCGAGGAGTACGAGGTGAGCCCCGAGGCCGCCGACCGCCTCAACCGCGCGCTCGGCGAAGGCCGTCGCGTCGTCGCGGTGGGCACCACGGTGACGCGCGCGCTCGAGAGCGCGGCGCTCGTTGGCGGCGGGCGTGTCGCTGCAGGGCGCGCCACGAGCGGGCTGTTCATCTACCCGGGGTTCGCGTTCCAGGCCGTAGGCGCGCTGCTCACGAACTTTCACGTGCCGCGTTCGTCGCTGCTGATGCTGGCGTGCGCGTTCGGCGGCCGCGAGCCCGTGCTGGCCGCCTACGCTGAAGCCATCGCTCGACGCTTTCGCTTCTACAGCTACGGCGACGCCATGCTGATCATCTAGAGAGCCCTTGAACCTCGGGCCGGGTTGCACGTGGGTTGACGACGCCGTCAGCGGTGAGCATTCAGCCGAGTCCTGGGGTCGCGTCGACGGCTGGTGGCCGAGGCCCGATAGCCACGCAAGCGAGCTGCGGGTCTAAAATGCGTCGATGCCCCTGTCCTACGAACCCTTCGACCTTTCGGGCATTTCGACCTATCCGCTCGCGTCGCGCAAGAGCAAGGCTTCCGCTTCGGACTTTGCGAAGCCGTATGTGCCGGGCAGCGGCCTGCAGGGGTGGTTGGCATCGCTGCCTCGCATCCTCGCCGCGGCCGACTTCGCGGCGGTGGTCGATGCCATCCGCGCGGCGCGGACGGGCGGGGCGCCCATCATCTGGGGGCTTGGCGCGCACGTCGTCAAGACCGGCCTGTCGCCCGTCGTCATCGATCTGATGGAGCGGGGGTTCGTCTCGGCTGTGGCCACCAACGGGGCCGGCGTGATCCACGACTTCGAGATCGCCCTTGCTGGCGTCACGTCGGAGGACGTTGACGAAGGGCTCGGCCCAGGCCGCTTCGGCATGGCCGAGGAGACCGGGACCCTCCTGAACCAGGCGATTAACGATGGCGTTGCCGCCGGGCTCGGCCTCGGGCAGGCGGTCGGCGCGTTCCTTCAGTCGCGTCGTCCCCCCCACGAGCGGCTCAGCGTGGTCGCGACAGCGGCTCGCCTCGGCATCCCCCTGACCGTGCACGTGGCACTCGGCACCGACATCATCCACATGCACCCGGCCGCATCCGGGGCGGCCATCGGCGAGGGCAGCCTGCGCGACTTCCGGTATTTCGTTTCCAACGTCGCCAGGCTCGGGGGCGGCGTGTACCTCAACTGCGGCTCCGCGGTCGTGCTGCCCGAGGTCTTCCTCAAGGCGGTGGCCCTGGCGCGCAACCACGGCTGCTCGCTCGACGGGCTCGTCACCGTGAACCTCGACTTCATGCGGCTGTACCGGCCCCAGACCAACGTCGTGCAGCGGCCGACCGTGGGCGTGGGCCGGGGATACTCGCTGGTGGGGCACCACGAACTCCTCATCCCGCTGCTCGCGGCGGCCCTCATCGAATGCGGCTGAGGCCCCTCCTGGGGGCCCGCACGACCGCGGTCGTGATACGGTATCCAAAACGGGAGTCAACAGTCCGACCGGCCGGCGAGGTGCCATGGGCCACGGCCTGCGTGTCGCATGCCGCAACCCTCCCGGTGACGGCGGCAGGGTTCGCGAGGAGGCCCCTATGCCTACGACGGTTCGCGCCATGATTGCCGGCAAGCGGGACGTCTATTCCGTGGCCCCCGAGGCAACGGTCTTCGAGGCCCTCCAGGTGATGGCGGAGCGCAATGTCGGGGCGGTCCTCGTCCTGCACGAGGGGCGCATCTGCGGCATCTTCTCCGAGCGCGACTACGCCAGAAAGATCGTGATTCGGAACAGGACGTCGAGAGACACCCCCGTCAGGGACGTGATGACCACGCCGGTCGTCTGCGTCAGCCCCCGGGCGACGGCCGACGACTGCATGGCCCTGATGACCGACAGACGCATCCGTCACCTCCCGGTGCTGGATGGGGAGCAACTGGCGGGGATCGTCTCGATCGGCGACGTGGTCCGGGCTGTGGTGGACGAGCAGCAGCGGACGATCTCCGACCTGGTGAGCTACATAGTGAGTGGCGCTTGAGGCCTTTGCTATAATTCGCTGTTCGTCCTGCACGACTGACCGGTGCAGGAGAGCGAACCAAGAGCCGGAGTAGCTCAGCCGGTTAGAGCGAGCGTCTCATAAGCGCTAGGTCGGCGGTTCGAGTCCGCCCTCCGGCACCACTCACAGATGTCTCTTGTCGGGCAGGTTCCATGACCTCCCTCGCCGCGCGGGTGCTGCGCTCGGTCAGAGCCCGTGGGCTCGTGTCTGCCGGCGATCGCATCGTGGTGGCCGTGTCGGGCGGGGCTGACTCGGTCGCGCTGGTGCACCTGCTGCTCGAGATTACGCCGTCGCTCGACGCCGCGGTGGTGGGGATCGCCCACTTGCATCACGGCCTCCGCGGGAGCGACGCCGATGCGGACCAGGCGTTCGTCGGCGCTCTGGCCGCAGGCCTGGCGCTCCAGTTCCACGCGTCTTCACGGGATGTCGGAGCGCTGGCGCGCGATCGCGGCATCTCGGTCGAGCAGGCCGGGCACGAGGCCCGACGGGCGTTCTACGCGTGGGCCATTGCCGCGTCTGGGGCGTCGGTGCTGGCCACCGGACACACGGCCGACGACCAGGCCGAAACCGTGCTCCTCCGGCTCATCCGCGGCGCCGGGACACGCGGACTTGGCGGCATCCACCCCCGGCACGGTCGCGTGGTCAGGCCACTCATCGACATGACACGCGCCGAGCTGCGTCGCTACCTCGCCGCGCGACACGTGGCGTGGCGGGAAGACGCCACCAACGACGACCCGGCCATCGTCAGGAACCGCGTGCGCCGGGAACTCGTGCCGCTCTTGCGCGAGCGATTCTCGCCGGCGGTGGTGGGCGTACTGGCGCGTGCGGCCGACGTGCTGCGCGACGACGAGGCGTACCTCGAGGTCGCTGCAACCGAGGCCGCCGCGTCGGTCGTCCTACAGGGTGATGGAAGCGTGACGCTCGACCGCGAACGACTGGCGCGGCTCCACCCGGCGCTGGCTCGTCGCGTCGTGCGACAGGCGATTCGCGCAGTGAGTCGAGGGGGGTCGGTGGGCGCTCGACACGTCGATTCGGTGCTCGAACTCGTGCAGGGGCCCGGACGTGAAGCGCAGGTCCTACTGCCTGAGGCATCAGCCACGGTCTCAGCTGGCCGCATCTCGGTCCGTGAGCGTCGAGAAGCGGGGCGCCCGGCGCGGGCGGGGCGAGCTCCGATGCCCGCGCCCATGGAACTGGTCGTGCCCGGCGACACCGACGTCCCAGGGATGGGCCTGCAGTTCACGGCCACGACGCTGGCCGGAAGCGCAGCCGAGTCGGCCGCCTCCCTGGGCCAGACACCAGATATGGTGGTGCTCGACGCCGGCGCGGCGACCGGCGGGTTGTTCGTCCGGACGCGGCGCCCAGGAGATCGGGTGCGGCCAGTGGGCCTTGCTGGTCGCAAGAAGCTGCAGGATCTCTTTGTCGATCGGGGGGTGCCGAGGGCCGAGCGTGATCGCGTGGCCGTGGTGGTCGACGCGCACGACGCCGTGGTCTGGGTCGTCGGGCACGCGGTCTCGGAGGCCGCCGTGCCCCGTCCACCCGCGTCAAGCGTGTTACTCTTGAAAGTGAAACGCTTTGGAGGATAGGTTGAATTCGACGCTCAAGAGCCTGCTCTTCTGGATGGTGCTCGTCGTCGTCATGGTGCTGATCTGGAACTTCTCTGCGACGTTCCAGACCCGGGACAAGGTCGTCACGTTCAGCGAGTTCGTCCAGCAACTCGACGAAGGGCAAGTCCAGAAGGTCGTTCTCACCGGCAACGAGATTCTCGGCACCTCGAAGTCGGGTGAGAAGTTCCGCACCTACGCGCCACCCCAGTTCGACGGCCTGGGCAACAAGCTCATCGAGCGCAACGTCGAGGTCACCGCCAAGGAGCCCACCACGAGCCCCTGGGCCACCTTGCTCTACGCGTGGGCGCCCATCCTCCTGATGATCGCGTTCTGGATCTTCTTCATGCGGCAGATGCAGAGCGGCGGCAACAAGGCGCTGTCGTTCGGCAAGAGCCGCGCGAAGCTCTCGTCGAGCTCGCAGAAGAAGGTGACGTTCAAAGACGTTGCCGGCGTGGACGAGGCGAAGGA
>JAFNAJ010000204.1 GCA_017860085.1 Acidobacteriota bacterium
TCGACCCGGCCTGCGCAAGCGCGTGCATGCTGGGCTCGCTGCACAAGGATGAGGTCACGGGCATCGTCACCTACGACGCGAGCTACTGCGTCGGCTGCCGCTACTGCATGATGGCCTGCCCGTTCAACGTGGCCAAATTCGAGTACGAGAAGCGGGCGCCGAAGATCGTCAAGTGCGAGCTGTGCCGGCACCGGTTCGGCGGCGCGCAGCTGGCGTCGACGGGCGGCTTCAGCCGCTTCGCGACCGGACATGGGCCCGCGTGCTGCGAGGTGTGCCCGCGCGGGGCGGTCATCTACGGCAAGCGCACGGAACTGCTGCAGGAGGCCAAGCGCCGCATCGAGGCCAACCCCGGTCGGTACTACCAGGACAAGGTCTACGGCGAGGCCGACGCCGGTGGGACGCAGGTGCTCTACCTCTCGCACGTGCCGTTCGACAAGATCAGCCTGCCGGACATCGGCAGCCAGGGTGTGCCGCACGTGGCCTACACCATCCAGGAGGGGCTCTACCGTGGGTTCGTGGCCCCCGTGGCGCTCTACGGCGTGCTGGGGCTGGTGATGCTGCGCAACCGCAAGAAAGGTGGCGCGGCAGCACCCGAGGCCCAGAAGGGAGGCCGTCGTGAGTAGCCACGCCGTCGTGCACGCGCCGGTGGGCGGCGAGCTGATGACGCCGGCCTACAAGAAGCTCCTCTGGGTCGTCGCGATTGGGGCCGTGGCCGCGCTCTGGCGCTTCTCGATGGGCCTTGGTGCCTCGAGCAACCTGAGCGACGGCTACCCCTGGGGCATCTGGATCGCGATCGACGTGGTCACCGGCACCGCCCTTGGCTGCGGCGGCTACGCGGTGGCGCTGCTCGTCTACATTTTGAACAAGGGCGAGTACCACCCCCTCGTGCGCCCCGCAGTCCTCACGAGCCTGCTCGGGTACGGTCTGGCAGTCATCGCCGTGACAATCGACCTCGGCCGTTTCTGGGAGCTCTGGAAGGTCCCCGTCTTCTTCTGGCGCTGGAGCCACAGCCCGCAGCTCGAGGTGGCCCTGTGCGTGGCCGCCTACGTGGCCGTGCTCCTCGTCGAATTGTCACCGGCGTTCTTCGAGAAGTGGCGCCACGATGCCAGCACGGGGCTGCGGTCGCTGGCCGAGTCGGGCCTGCGCTTCGTCGACAACTGGCTGGTGTGGATCCTCGCCCTGGGCATGCTGCTGCCCACCATGCACCAGTCGTCGCTCGGGACGATGATGTTGCTGCCGGCGACCAAGCTGCACCCGTTGTGGTTCACGCCGTGGCTGCCGCTCCTGTTCCTCGTCAACTGCCTGATGATGGGCTACGGCGCCGTGGTGCTCGAGAGCCACCTTTCCGCGCGGGTGGACGCTCTTTCGCGTGGCCGAGGTGGCGATTGCCGGCGACCTCGCGACGATCGCCAGCGGCATGGGCGTGGCCTTCCTCATCGAGGTCGCGCTGCACCTGGCCATCATCTGGCTGCTTCTGTCCGACGTCGGCCGCTACACGCCCGCGACCCAGTTCCGGGCCGGCGTGCTGCTGGTCGTCGCCGGCACCGTCTTCCGCGTGAACACCTACCTCGTCGCCTTCCAGCCGGGCCCGAACTGGTCGTACTTCCCGGCGATTCCCGAACTGCTGATCACGCTTGGCATCATCGCCCTCGAGGTCGCCCTGTACGTGGCGGCCGTGAAGAAGTTCCCGATTCTGGCGGGCGCTCCAACGCGAGCCCGCAGCTAACCCAGGGGTTCCGACATGAGCCGAATCACGATCGACCCGGTCACCCGCATCGAGGGTCATCTCCGCATCGACGTCGAAGTCAACGGGGGGCGTGTCGCCAACGCGTGGTCGTCGGGACAGATGTTCCGCGGCATCGAGCGCATCCTGCAGGGACGCGACCCGCGCGACGCCTGGCTCTTCACCCAGCGCTTCTGCGGGGTGTGCACGACGGTGCACGCCATCGCCTCGGTACGCGCGGTGGAGAACGCGCTGGGGCTCGAGGTGCCGCTCAACGCGCAGTACATCCGCAACCTCATCATCGCCGCGCACGCGCTGCACGATCACATCGTGCACTTCTACCACCTGTCGGCCCTCGACTGGGTCGACGTGGTCTCGGCGCTCAAGGCCGACCCGGCCAAGGCGGCGACGCTGGCCGAGAGCCTCTCGGACTGGCCCAACAACAACCGGCTTCAGCTCAAGGCCGTGCAGGACCGGGTGAAGGGCTTCGTCGAAGCCGGCCAGCTCGGCATCTTCACGAACGGCTACTGGGGCCACCCGGCGATGAAGCTCCCGCCGGAGGTCAACCTGCTGGCGGTGGCGCACTACCTCGAGGCGCTCGAGTACCAGCGGCGCGCCAACCAGGTGGTGGCCATCCTGGGCAGCAAGACCCCGAACATCCAGAATCTCGCGGTCGGGGGCGTGGCCAACGCCATCAACCTCGACAACGAGGCCACGCTGAACATGAAGAAGTTGTACCAGGTGAAGGACCTGCTCGACGGCATGATGGCATTCGTCGAGAAGGTGTACTTCCCCGACATCTGCGCCGTAGGCGCGATGTACGCAGACTGGTTCAACTACGGCAAGGGTGTGCCCAACTACCTGGCCGTACCCGATCTGCCCCTCGATGGCAAGGGCACGCAGTTCGACCTGCCGGGCGGCACGATCATGAACGGCGACCTGTCGACGATCAGGGAGATCAAGTCGTTCGAGGACCCGTACTTCAAGGACAACGTGGCCGAGTGCATCGCCCGATCGTGGTACGACGGCGACTGGACGAAGCACCCGTGGGATGAGAGCACCGACCCCAAGTACGGCGAGTGGCAGGATGACGGCAAGTACTCGTGGATCAAGGCCCCGCGGTTCAACGGCGAGGTCGTGCAGGTCGGCCCGCTGGCCCAGGTGCTCGTCGGCGTCGCGCTGAAGCACGAGCCCACCGTGCGCTGGGCGATGAAGACGCTCGAGACGGCTGGAAAGATCGCGGGGGCGCAGCTGAGCCCCGCCATCCTCCACTCGACGCTGGGCCGCCACGCGGCGCGCATGATTCGCACCGCGGTCATCGGCGAGGTGGCGCTCAAGCACTGGCAGTTGCTGATCGAGAACATCAAGAAGGGCGACGTCAGCATCTACAACAAGCCCGAGTTCAAGGGCGAGCAGCGTGGCTTCGGGTTCCACGAAGCGCCGCGCGGCACGCTCTCGCACTGGGTCGTCATCCGCGACGGCAAGATCGCCAACTACCAGGCGGTGGTGCCGTCCACGTGGAACGCGGGCCCACGCGACGACAAGGGACGCATGGGGCCGTACGAGGCGTCGCTCGTAGGCAACCCGGTGGCGAATCCTGAGCTTCCGCTCGAGGTGCTCCGGACCGTGCACTCCTTCGACCCGTGCATTGCCTGCGCCATTCACACGCTCGACCCCGAGGGGCAGGAGATCGCGCGCGTCAAGGCGCTGTGATTCGCGTCCTCGGCCTCGGCAACGTGCTGATGAGCGACGACGGGTTTGGCCCGTTCGTCGTCGAGCACCTGCTGGCGCGCTATGAGTTCGGGGCCGACGTCGTGGTGATCGACGTCGGCACCCCGGGCCTCGACCTCACGCCGTATCTCGGTGACGCGGCCGCCGTGATCATCGTCGATACCGTGAAATCGCAGGGAGCGCCAGGTGAGCTGCGCCTGTATCGGAAGGCACAGCTGCTGCGCCACCCGCCACAGCCCCGGACCAGTCCCCACGACCCGGGCCTCTCTGACGCCCTGTTTGCGCTCACGCTCGCCGGCACCGATCCGGGCGAGGTGCTGCTGGTGGGGGCGATCCCCGAACACGTTGGCATGGGGTCGAGGCTGAGCCCGGCGCTCCAGGCCGCAGTCGAGCCGGCGGCGCTCGAGGTGGTGACCGAGTTGCGGCGACTCGGCGCCACCGTCAGAGTCCGGGAGCCGCAGGCCGAGGTCAGGCCCTGGTGGATCGCCGGCCGCGAGCACGTTGACTCGTGATGCGCAGCGCGATCCGAGCCTTGTCGTCGAACCCCGACCGGCTGCTCGACTGGCTCGTGGCGTTGATCGCGCTGCACAGCCTCGCCGTCGGCGCCGCGCTCGTCTTCCTCACCGAGTGGGGCGTGCGATTCGGGGGCTGGACCGGCGCCTACCCGCTGTTCTTTCCACGGCAGTTCGGCGTGTTCCACTTCGCCATCGCGGCCGCCTACCTCATCGAACGCTTCGCCTATCGGGGCGTGTCGATCCTGCTCGTCGCGAAGTTCGTGGCGTTCGTCTCGCTGATCGATGCCACGTTCCGCTTCGGCGACTCCTGGACCATCCCGCTGTCGGCCATCGGCGACGGCCTGATGGGCCTCGTCGTGTTCGTCGTCTGGCGGTGGACGCAGCGTTGGCCGCGCGGTCTCCACCCGAGCGCGAGCCGCCAGCACTGACTCGAACCGAACTCGAACCAACCGGGGAGCAGTTGCATTGGCCGGCCTTCAGGCCGGCCGTCGCGCGACGTTCGACGCCTGCGGCGCGCGGATCAGGTTCGCGTGGCGTGGCTGTGTGTGCGCTGCAGGCGCGCTTCGTGAAGCTCGAACACCTCCTGCGCCTGGTCGCAGCCGGCGCGCAGCGTCGACGTGACGTAGTCGGTGATCGCCTGCCGCAGGCCGCGTGACTCCGGGTCGCGGCGCAGCACGCGAAAGCAGACCAGGTTGAGCGCCTCGAGCGCGCCGCACAACTCGTGTGCCTGGAATCCCTGCGCCAGGCGCTGCTCGGCGAGGTCGCGGCAGTAGCCCATGAAGACGCCGCGATCCCGCGTCCGCACGGCGTTCATCAGGTTGCGCATGATCAATCGATGGTGCCAGTCGTGCTGCTCCGGGGTCAGGTACTGGTACCGCGCAAAACGGCTGGTCCCCTTCGGCCCGGTCAGCAGACCGTTGAACTCGTCGATGATCGTCTCCTCGTGCTTCTGGAGCAGCCAGTGCACCTTGAGGTTCTCGGGCAGGGTCACGGCTTTCATGGCCTCGCGGTTCCGTCGATGCCACAGCGCCGGATCCGTCTTGAAGTTCTCGAGGAGGAACGGCAGGCGCCGCAGGATGGCGAGCCGGGGCCGCGGTGCCCATTCGAGCCTCGCGCGGCTGCGGCGGGCGTCGATGCGCATCTCCGTGTCGATGTAGCGGGCCATCCACGGCCGCTCGAAGGGCCGGCTGCCGGTGAGCCGGCCCATGAGATCGCGCACGAGCATCCCGGGCCCCGCGAGCGCCTTCGGCATGAAGACGGGCGTCTCTCGTGCCCCGTGATAGGCCAGTGTCGCGGCCTCGAAGAGCTCGAGGTGCGACGTGCAGCCGTCGGGACTCGCGATGAGAATCTCGCCCTGCTGCAGTGCATCCAGCCGATCGAGCACCTGGAGCAGGAACAGCACGACGTCCTGGACGTGGAGGTATGGAATGGCCGACCGCCCCCTGCCGCCGAGAATGTTGCGGTTCCAGACCTGCGAGAGCCAGGTCTGCAGGAACATGTAGAGCGGTGGGTACTCACACCAGTCAGAGAACAGCGCCGCGAACCGTACGATCACCGTCCTCATATGCGGGCTGAACTCGGCCAGCATCTCTTCGCCGGCCCGCTTCGTGCGCGCGTAGATGTGCTCGCCGGTGGGCGGCGTGTCCTCGTTGATCACGCCCTCCGGGGTCGTCGGCAGCGGGCAGGCGGCCACCGAGCTCGAGAACACGAAGTGGCGCACCCCGATCGCCTTCGACAGTTCGAGCACGTGGCGGAGCCCCTGGACGTTGGTGCGCCGGTACTCGTCGCTCTCCTCGCCGGTGAAGTCGTAGTGCGCGGCGAGGTGAATCACCGTCTCGGCCCCTCCCTGGCCACCGATGACCCGGAAGGCGTGCTCGATCTGCGGGCGCTCCCCGATGTCGGCCTGGAACCACGTGATGTTGGGGTGCTCGGGGGCGTGGCTGCGCTGCTGCGAGCGCCGAGCAATCCCGAAGATGCGATGGTCGTCGGCGAGCACCTCGAGGAGGTGACGCCCGACGAAGCCCGACGACCCGGTGACGATGACGCGAGGGAGGCTCATCGAGGGGACACCTCGGCGCCCACGAGGACCTCGGCGCCGGAGCGGACAACCGGCACGCGTCGAAGCGGCTTGAGCGGCGGCCCGCCAATGACCTCGCCAGCCGCGTCGAACATCCCATTGTGGCACGGGCAGGCGTAGCGCTGGTTTGCCTCGTCCCACTTCACCGGGCAGCCGAAGTGCGTGCACAGGAGCGACCGGGCCTCGATCCCGTCTGGACCGCGGCGTACCTCGACCGGAACATCGCCGAGCCACAACACCTTTCGCCCGTTCTCGGGAAACTCGGACAGGGTGATCCGAACGGTGGCGGGCGCGCTCGCGGCGCCCCGGGACGCTCGTTCCCGAGGGGCACTCTCGGTGCGCATCCCACCGTCCCCGCATCCTGCAGTCGGCAGCGCCGTGGCGCCAAGCCCGCCGGCCGCACAGACGGACAACCAGTGGATCGCTCGACGCCGTGAGATGCGTGCCGAGGACGAACCGTCGGTGAGGTGATGCAAGGTCGGTCTCCGGAACATGTTCATCATGCAAGGGCCGTGCACGACCGAAGGCCGTTCACTGGCGTGGATCTTCGCGGCCCCACGCCGGTTTCCCGGCGGATCCTGACGCTGCCCTTGCAAGCCCCACCGGCTCGCGTTATCGTCAGCGACATCCCCGCTCCGAAGCGGCGATGCCGGGCCCCGCTCGGGCTGCGGTGTGCCCGCGCGGGCGGGGTGACAGGAGGTCGACATGTGTCTGGGCGTGCCGGGTCGCGTGGTCGAGGTGAACGGCCTGGTGGCGACCGAGCTGGTCGATGAGCCAGTGAAGGCCGGCGACTACATCCTCAACCACGTCGGCTTCGCCATTCGGCGTATTCCCGAGGAGGACGTCGAGGGCACGCTCGCGCTCTACGAGGAACTGCTGAAAGAGGCCGGTCAGGACGACCTGATGGCGGCCGACGTGCGCGGTGAGATGGCCGCCATCCCGCCCGAGGGCCATGGCAACCGATAGGCACGCCGAAACGGCCCAGCTGAAGTTCCGCGATCCGCAGCGCGCGGCCCAGCTGCGCGCCGCCATCGAGCGCACGGTTGCCGAGGTGGGCCACGCGCCCGTCACGATCATGCACGTCTGCGGGAGCCACGAGCAGGCAATCGCCAAGTTCGGGCTGCGGTGTGCCCGCGCGGGCGGGGTGACAGGAGGTCGACATGTGTCTGGGCGTGCCGGGTCGCGTGGTCGAGGTGAACGGCCTGGTGGCGACC
>JAFNAJ010000205.1 GCA_017860085.1 Acidobacteriota bacterium
GCAGCGACTGCTCGTACGGCGGCCGGTGAATCCCGTGCTCGGTGATGATGCCCGTGACGTACGCCGCGGGCGTCACGTCGAACGCCGGGTTCCTGACCGCCGCGCCAACCGGAGTGAGGCGGACGCCACCAACGTGCGTCACCTCGCGCGGGTTGCGCTCCTCGATCGGGATGGCCGACCCGTCGAGCGTGTTCAGGTCGACGGTCGACCTCGGGGCCGCCACGTAGAACGGGATCCCGTGCTCGCGGGCCAGCACCGCGAGCGAGTACGTGCCGATCTTGTTGGCGACGTCGCCATTGGCCGCGATGCGATCGGCGCCAACCACGACGAGATCGACCAGCCCGTGTCGCATCATCGCGCCGGCCATGCTGTCGGTAATCACGGTCGTGGGAATCCCGTCGCGCACCAGTTCCCACGCGGTGAGCCTCGCCCCTTGCAGGAACGGCCTCGTTTCGTCGGCGAGCACCTCCACCTGCTTGCCTTGATCGACGGCGCCCCGGATGACCCCAAGCGCCGTGCCGTATCCGGCCGTCGCAAGCGCCCCGGCGTTGCAGTGCGTCAGCACACGGGCGCTCGCCGGCACCACCGCCGCGCCGTTCCTGCCAATCGCCCGGCAGCTCTCGACGTCCTCGTCGTGAATCGCGTGCGCCTCGTGCTCGAGCGCTGCGCGGATCTCGTCGGCCGACGCGCCGGCGTGCGCGACCGCGGAAAACGCCCGCTTCATCCGGTCGATGGCCCAGAACAGGTTGACGGCGGTCGGCCGAGTGGCCGCGAGCAGGTCGCACGCCCTCTGGAAGTCGGCGGCAAGCTGGCGGGTACCCTGAGCCTTGCTCTGCCTGGCCGCGAGCGCGGCGCCCATGGCTGCCGCCACGCCAATCGCGGGCGCCCCACGGATCACCATCGACCGGATGGCCCGGGCCACCTCGGGTGCCGTCTTGCAGGTGACGTAGATCTCGGCCGTCGGCAGCTTTCGCTGATCGACCATCACGACCGTGCCGTCTTGCCACGCAATCGTCGGGAGCATAGACGGTCGATCATAACGCACGGCCGCGCCTTGGCCAGCGGCTGGCGGCCGCCGGCGGCGGTCCTTGGTGCTTGGTTCTTCGTTCTTGACCCGTTCGGGGTTCCCGGTTCCTGGTGCGGAGTCACGCTCCCGAACCAAGAACGAACCAAGGACCCGGAACCAAGCACGGACCAAGAACCACGAACAAAGAACCAAGAACCGAGTACGTTGCCGTCGGTTTCAGCGTCCCAGGAAGCGCGCGTCGAAGGGCTCGGGCAGCAGGTCCTTCAGACGGAATTGAGCGATGTGCCCCCGGAGGCCGCCGAGCAGCACCTCGAGATCGCCGCCGAACTCCCAGAGAATCTGGCGGCACGCCCCGCAGGGCGGCGTCGGGTCGTCGGTGTCGGCCACGATGGCAATGCGGGTGAAACGGCGATGGCCCTCGGAGATGGCCTTGACCACGGCCACGCGTTCGGCGCAGATCGTCAGCCCGTACGTGGCATTCTCGACGTTGCAGCCGGTCACCACCGTTCCATCCTCTGCCTCGAGGGCCGCGCCGACCCTGAAGTTCGAGAACGGGGCAAACGCGTGCTCGCGCGCTGCGCGCGCCGCTTCGAGCAAGTGATCTTTCGACGTCGACGCCATCCCGAGCCCCCGAGTCTCGGCCGGGCTGAGGCCCCGCCCTGCCGCCATCATTCGCAGGGCTGAAGCCCTGCGCTACCGCGATCGGCCAAGCCCTGCGCTACCGCGATCGGCCGAGCCGCACGCGACCGCGATCGGCCAAGCCCTGCGCTACCGCGATCGGCCAGGCCGCACGCGACCGCGATCGGCCAGGCCCTGCGCTGCCACCATCCTATGCGGCAGCAACGACCCCTTCGAGCAGTGCGACGAACTCCGTGGCCACGCGCGCGGCTGTCGCCATCACCTCGTCGTGATCGAGCGGCTGTGGCAACACACCGGCGGCCATGTTCGTGATGCACGAGATCCCGAGCACCTCGACACCCATCTGCCGGGCGACGATGGCCTCGGGCACGGTGGACATCCCGACGGCGTCGGCGCCGATGGCGCGGAGATGGCGAATCTCGGCCGGCGTCTCGTAGCTCGGACCGTGGAGCCCCGCGTAGACGCCATGGGTCAACCGCAGACCGCGGGCAGCGGCCACCTGGTCGGCAAGCGCCCGCAGCCGGCGCGAGTACACCTCGGTCATGTCCGGGAACCGCGGCCCGAGCCGCTCGTCGTGGGGCCCGATGAGCGGGTTGCTGCCAAAGAGGTTGATGTGGTCGTCGATCACCATCAGGTTGCCCGCCTCGAAGGCCGTGTTCACGCCACCAGCCGCGTTGGTGAGCACGAGGGTGCGCACGCCGAGCAGCCCCACGACGCGCACGCCGAAGGTGACCCTCGTGAGCGGGTGGCCCTCGTAGAAGTGCGCGCGTCCGGCGAGCGCCACGACCGGCCGACCGCGAGACGTTCCGACGCAGAGCTTGCCCGCGTGACCGACCACGTGCGACGCGGGCCAGTGCGGGATCTCCGTGTAGGGCAGCACGACGGCGTCCGACAGCCGCTCGGCAAACGCACCGAGCCCCGACCCGAGGACGACGGCGGTCGTGGGCACGGCGCCGATGCGCGCGCGGACGAACGCCGCCGCTTCGCTCGCCCTCTCGTAATCGCTCATAGCAGGAACCCCGCGATGGTGGCCGTGACGAAGTTCGCCAACGTGCCCGCGAACATGGCCCGGAGTCCGAGCCTGGCGAGATCGTGGCGGCGGTTGGGGGCGAGCGGGCCGATGCCGCCAATCTGGATGCCGATCGAGCTGAAGTTGGCGAACCCGCACAGCGCGAAGGTGGCAATGGTGAACGAGCGCGGGTCGAGGGTGTCCTTCATCGGGCCGAGCTGCGCGTAGGCGACGAACTCGTTGATGGCCATCCGCGTGCCGAGCAGGTTGCCGATGGTGGGCGCGTCCTGCCACGGCACCCCCATGCTCCACGCCACGGGCGCGAACACCCAGCCGAAGATCTGCTGCAGGCTGAGGCCCGCGAAACCGAGGCCGGCGTTGATCAACGCGATGATCGAGAGGAACGAGATGAGCATCGCGCCGACGTTGAGGGCCAGCTGCAGGCCCTCGCCCGTGCCGCGCCCGGCCGCGTCGATGACGTTGACGTCGGTCCGCTCAACCTCGAGCTTGACGGTGCCCATCGTCTTGGGCACGCCGGTCTCGGGAACGAAGAGCTTGGCCATCATCAGCGTACCGGGTGCCGTCATGATGACGGCCGTCAGCAGGTGGCGCGCCTCGATGCCGAACAGGATGTAGGCCGCCATGATGCCGCCCGAGATGTGCGCCATCCCGGCGGTCATGATGGTCATCAGCTCCGACTCGGTCATCTCCGGGATGTAGGGACGGATCGTCAGCGGCGCCTCGGTCTGGCCCATGAAGATGCTGGCCGCCACGTTGAGCGACTCGGCCCCGCTGGCGTGCATGACGCGGTTCATCGCCACGGCGAAGAGCCGCACGATGAACTGCATGACCCCCAGGTAGTAGAGCACCGCGAACGTCGCCGCCACGAAGATGATCGTCGGCAGGACCTGGAAGGCGAAGACGACCCCGTAGCGGACCCCGTCCTCTCCGAGCACCGCCGTCATGATCCGGGGCCAGGCCTCGCGATCGCCGAGCGGCCCGAAGACGAACGAGGACCCGACGAACGACAGGTTGAGCACGTTCGTGATGGCGTGGCCGAGGTGCTGGAACACCTCCTGCCCGACCGGCGTCTTGAGCACGACGAGCGCGAAGGCGATCTGCAGCCCGAGTCCCCAGGCGACGGTGCGCACGTTGATGGCCCGCCGGTTGGTCGAGAGCAGATACGCGATCAGCAGGATCACGATCAGGCCGACGAACGACTGGGCGCGCGGCATGGCCGCGGCGTGTGCGGCGGCCGCGATCGCGGCAGCCAGCGCCACCCCGAGGCCGACGACCAGCGAGTCGGTCCGTGTCCAGCGATTGGCGTTCGAGGGAGGCGTGTCGGAAGCGTCTGGAATCATCGGTCAGGTCACCTCGCCGAGAATCAACGGACGCGCGGGGACGGGCACGTCCGAGACTTCGATGGCCCGCGCAGCGAACTGGAGGGCCTCGGGCAGGTTCTTCTCAGCCCGGTAGTGAAGCTCGAGCACCGGGTCGCCTGCGGCCACGGGCGTCCCGGGGGCGGCGAGGACCATCACCCCCACGGCGTGATCCACCGTCTCGTCCACACGCGTGCGCCCGGCGCCGAGCGCGACCGTGGCGCGGCCCACCAGCTCTGCGTGCAAACCGGTGACGACACCGTCGCGCGGCGCGGGCACCCTGGCGGTCTGCGGCGCGGCCGGCAGGAGTCCGCCGTCGTCGACCACGCGCGGATCGCCGCCCTGGGCGACAATCATCCGGCGGAACTTCTCCAAGGCGCGGCCCGAGCCGAGCGCCTCGCTGGCGCGCGTCCTGGCGCGCTCGACGTCGGGATCGAGCCGGGCGATTGCGATCATCCGTGCCGCCAGCTCGATGCACAGGGCCCGCAGCTCCCGCGGGCCCCTCCCCTTCAGAATCTCGATCGCCTCGGCCACCTCGAGCGCGTTGCCGACCGCCCGTCCGAGTGGGGCCTCCATCGACGTGATGAGCGCCTCGGTGCGCAGGCCCGCGCGCTTGCCGGTTCCGACGAGCGCCCTCGCCAGCTCCCCGGCCTGCTCCTCCGTCTTCATGAAGGCGCCGCGGCCCGCCTTCACGTCGAGGACGAGGCCGTCGATGCCCTCCGCGATCTTCTTGCTCAGGATCGAGGCCACGATCAGCGGGATGCTCGGCACCGTGCCGGTCACGTCGCGCAGCGCGTACATTCGCCGGTCGGCCGGCGCGATCGTCTCGGTCTGCCCGGCGATGACGCAGCCAATCGACTCGAGCTGCCGTCGAAAGCCGTCCGGGTCGATGGCCGTGGTGAGGCCCGGGATGGCCTCGAGCTTGTCGAGCGTGCCGCCGGTGTGGCCGAGGGCGCGCCCCGACATCATCGGCACCATGCCGCCGCACGCGGCGACGAGCGGCGCCAGGACGAGCGAGGTCTTGTCGCCCACCCCGCCGGTGCTGTGCTTGTCGACGAACGGGCCCGGCAGTCCCGACAGGTCCACACGACCGCCCGACTCGACCATCGCCTCGGTGAGCCACGTCGTTTCGTCGGCGGTCATGCCCCGCAGCACGATCGCCATCAGCAGCGCGGAGATCTGATAGTCGGGCCAGCTGCCGTCGGTCACACCCCTGACGAACGCGGCAATCTCCTCGCGGGAGAGTGCGCCCCCGTCCCGCTTGCTGGCGATCACGTCAACGGCACGCATGAAAGCGCCGAAAGTATATACTCCCCACCGCCCCGGCCACGAATGGCGCCGCCGGGCGACGACCCGCCGTGTTCGCCAACGCCTCCTGGACCGTCGCGCTCGCCGCTGCCACCTTGCTCGCGATGTG
>JAFNAJ010000206.1 GCA_017860085.1 Acidobacteriota bacterium
CCCAGAATGCGGTTGTGACCCCTGGTTGGCGCGACCTGGTGTTCTTTCGTCGCGACTGGCAGGCGCCCTTCGACCAGGACGGCGTGACCAGCCGCGTGAGTCGAGGACAGGTGGCGAGAGTCTGGGTGCCGCTCGTGCCCGGCCGTGGGTATCGTGTGACCGCGGCGCTCGCTCCCGTCTCGAGCGGATCGGATTCGCCCGTGTATCTTCGAGTCTACCTGGACGGTCGACGGGTGGCCTGGGGGCAGCTGCCCAGTGCCCGGTTCAGCGACTACAACTTCGAACTCGATCCCGCGGTCGTCGGCTCGAGCCGCCATGTGATCGAATTTCGAGCAAGTCGGCTCCCGGACACGTCGGAAGCCGCGCGCGGACCGGGCGACGGGCAACTCGACGAGGGCACCACCATCAGGCTGCGGTCGCTGACCATCGCCATGCACGAACCACAAGGCGGGCACCTGCGGGGTGAGCGCGACGCGCTGGCCGCCCGTGACGGACCGGGATGACCGACCCTGGACTTCGTCAATGCCGACTCTCGGTCGTGATTCCCACGTGGAATCGGGCCGAACTGGTCGCCGAGGCGCTGGCGCACCTCGTCGGCAACGGGGTGCCGGCCTGGGCCGAGGTCATCGTCGTAGACGATGGGTCGACCGATGAGACGGTGGAGCACGTCAGCCGCGAGTTCCCGTCCGTCCGGCTGTTGGCCCGTGAGGTCAACGGCGGGTTCGGCGCGGCGGTGAACACGGGATTCCGGGCGGCATGCGGCCGCTACCTGGCGACGATCAACAACGATGCGAAGGTCTCCTGGTCGAGCCTCGAGACACTGGTGACGTTCCTCGACCAGACCCCCGTCGCTGCGGCCGCCTCTCCCCGGATCCGCAACGCGGAGGGGCGCTGGCAGCAGACAGGTTTTGCCTTTCCACAGGGTCCGCTGGGCTGGTTGAGCGCACGGGTCGTGCCGGGGGGCGATCGCCGTGTGCCAACATCGGACGCGGCACCGGCACAGGCCGACTACCTGCGCGGTGCCTGCCTGGTGTTCCGCCGCAAGTCGCTCGAGGACGTCGGCTTGTTCGACGAGCAGTTCTTCATGTTTGCCGAGGAACTGGATCTCTTTCGTCGCCTTGCGCATGCCGGCTGGGCAGCGTGGGTCGTCCCAGAGGCGGTCGCTGAGCACCTGGGGGGCAAGAGTTCAAGGGGCCACGAAGATCTGTCCATCTCGTCGAGGTTCCGACGCATGTCCTACAGGAGCATGAGCCTCTACTACCGCAAGCACCACGCGTGGCCGATGGCCGTGCTGCTGCGCGGAATCCTGGCCACGCGAATCACCGGCCGACTGCTCCGATCGCTGCTCCTGTCGATCGGCACGCCCGCGGAGCGGTGGTGGGTGTGGGAACACGCCGGGTGCCTGCTCAGCGTGCTACGCCCCTGCACCAGCAAGCCACGCGAAGGACGGCTCGCGCCAGCCTCGCCAGGCAGCCCACGCACGACTGCACCAGGTGACGCACGCTCATGAGGATCCGTGCGTTCGCGCGCCAATTGTGCGTTGACGAGGCGTGGCAGGGTCGCGTCCTGATAGGCCTCGTGCTCGCGATGGCCGTGGTGCACGTGGGCGGCATCCTGTGGACGTCTGGTCGCCAGGGCCCGTTCGTCCAGGGCGACGCGCGCTCGTACTTCGCCTACCTGCCGTCGTTGGTGCTCGACGGTGACATCGACCTGCGAAATCAGTTCGCCGAGCTGCAGCCCGAGGGCGCCAGCGAGTACCCGTTCGGCGTGGGGTTCCAGGACCGGGCCCAGAACCCGTTTCCGATCGCGCCCGCGCTGATGTGGCTTCCCGGCTACGTGGTCGGGCTTGGCCTCGATGCGGCCTCCGACGGCACCGCCCCCGGGGGACAGCCGCTCGGGTATGGCATGGGCGCAGCGCTCGCCACGGCCGTGTGGTCAATCCTGCTGGTCGCGTTGGGCGCGGAAGCCACGCGACGGCTGGTACGCGCCTGCGTGGGAGTGCCCGAGGCATTTGCCGCCACGATCATGGCCTGGTTGGGGACACCCGCGCTCTACTACACGGTCATTTCGCCGCTGTACTCTCATGCGCCCGCATGGGTGGCGGTGAGCCTGATGCTCCTGCTCACCTGGCGAGCGGCACACGAACGGACGGGTGTTGCCTTGTGGGCGGCGGCGGGGGGTGCCGCGGGCTGGGTCGTCGCCGTTCGCCTGCAAGACGTGCCGCTGGTGGTCATCCCGCTTGCCGTGCTCGGAACCACCCTGGCACACGGCACCGACCGTCGGAAGGCTCTGCTCCTCGCGGCCGCGTGGCTGAGTGCCGCCTGTGCGGCCTACATGGTTCAGGGTGTGACGTGGTACTGGCTCCACGGCGTCTGGGTACCGTTTGGCGGGACCGCTGCCATGGCGGCACCGACGCTATCGAATCTGGCTGGCATCCTGTTCTCTGTCGGGTACCGGGGCTGGATCAGTTGGACCCCGATTGTGCTGCCTGGCGTGGTCGGCCTGGGACTGCTCGCAAGACGGGGGGATTCCCAAACAGCCCGCAGGTTTGCCCTCTGGGGGATTGTCGGCCTGCTGGGCATGGTGACTGTCGACCTGCTGCACCCGTTCGGTGCCGGCGCGGCATTCGGGGGACGCCGATACGTCTCGGCAACACCACTGATTGCCCTGGGCCTCGGCACCCTCCTGGACCGCGCGATGATGGCGCGTACTCGCGCAGTTGCCTGGGTAGCCTTGCCGGTGCTCACGGTCTGGGCCCTCTGGTTGCTCCTTTCGTACGAACTCCTGATCATTCGCCACGGGCTCTACCCGACGCTGCTGGAGACAATTCGCTACGCCGTGGGTCTCGGCGTCGGGTGAGCGCCCAGCCGGTATGATGGGCGACGATCGAGCGCCTCATGGCAGCGACGACACGCCTCCTCGAATTCGCCCCGCCGGCCGTGCTCGCGGTCCTGGGGCTGGTGGCGTTCGACAGCGTGGTCCGCGTGCGGTTCACCGACGCGCCCTGGCTGATGGCGGGGTGGTGCCTCGCCGTCCTTGCCGTGCTCGTTCTTGCCGGACGCCTCGCGCAACGCCCAAGCGCTCGTACAAGCCGAACCACGGCACTCTGGAGGCGCCTCGACATCGAGGCCCTCGTCGTCGCGGCGTTGCTTCTGGTCCTCTTCATAGCCTTCCACCTGAGCTTCCAGCGAGCCGCGTCCGACGGGCGCGAACTGTTCATCCAGGTTCGATCGCTGGTGATGGACGGCGACTTCGACTTTTCGAACGAGAACGCACAGTTTGGCGTCCGGGGCACCGCCGGGATGTATCCACCCGGCAGCGCGATACTCTGGGCGCCCTTCCACTTGGCGTGTCACGTGTGGCTGGGCGTGCTGAACGTGGCTGGCGCCGAGTACGTGCGCGACGGCTACACAAACCCGTACCAGCGCGCCGTCGGATTGGGGACGTTCCTGTACGGCTCCTTCGCGCTCGTGCTCATCTACCGGTGGGTCCGGAAGCACTACTCCGCGATGGTCAGCCTCCTGGCGTGGGTGGCCGTGGTATTCGGGACGTTCGTGGCGTGGTACCTGGCCGTCGAGAGTTCGATGGCGCACGGCCTCTCGCTGTTTGCCGTCACGTCATTCGTCGCGTGCTGGCACTGGAGCCGCGACCGACGCACGCCGCGCCGTCAGGTCCTTCTCGGACTGCTGGGCGCGCTGATGATCCTGGTTCGCTGGGAGAATGCGCTCTTCCTCCTGTTGCCCGCCCTGGAGGCAGCCGTCGACCTCGTCGCGGTGACGCGAAGGCGTTCGACAGGAGTCCTGCCCCTCGGCGGGCCTGCAGGCCGTCCGCTCTACGCGAGCGTCCTGCGGCCGCTCGTGTACCTCGGGGCGGGACTGGTCATCGGTCTTCTGCCGCTCGTTCCCTTCTGGAGCGCGCTGCCCGAAGGCGGCCTGGCATCGGTTTCCCGGTATCACCAGGTGGCGTCGAGAGGTTTCTACCTGCCCGAAGTGCTGTTCTCACCCGACCACGGCTTGTTCTCGTGGACACCGGTCGTGTATCTCGCCGCGCTGGGGCTGCCGTTGTTCGTTCGGAAGGATCGGCTGCTCGGGTGGGGTCTGCTGGTCGCCTGCGCCTCGTTGCTCGTGCTCAACGCGCTGGTCACCGGGTGGGACGGGGGCTCGGGATTCGGAGCGCGACGCTTCACGGTCTGCGCGCTGCCGTTCGCGCTTGGGCTGGCGGCGCTCGTCGACGCAGCCCGACGACGCCCACTCATCCCCGTTGGGGTCATCCTCGGCGCACTCCTGGCGGTCAACGTGTTCGTGATGGCCGACATGCGCGCCGGCAAGATGAACCCGGGGCTCGGGCTCACGTGGGACCGCGTGTTCGAGGCCACGTACTCGAGAGTGGGCAACCCCTTCTCGTTTCCGGCGAACCTCCTCTTCTCGCTCCGATACGACGCACCACCGCGACTCTTCGATCAACTGGGCATCCTCAAGTACTCGAACCTCTCCATCGATGTCGGCTCGCCCGACGACGACAGGTTCCTGCTCGAGGGGTGGTCCGACCGTGAGAACGAGGGCGAGCGGACGTTCCGGTGGGCGGTGACGACCAGGTCGAGGGTCATTGTGCCGCTGCGTCTCGGCGACAAGGTGCTTCGTGCGCGACTGGCCCCCTTCGTGTTTCCGGGTGCGCCGCCGCAGTTCGTCGCCGTGTGGATCAACCGCCGGGAGGTGGGACACGTCGAGGTGCTGCCGGGGATGCACGATTACGATTTCCCGTTCTCCCTTCCAACCGGGCGCGATCCGATCGAAGTCGAGTTCCGATACACCTGGGCGCGATCGCCACGGGAGGTTGGGGTGTCGGAGGATACCAGGCCGCTCGCCGTGCAGTTCGACCACCTGCGGTTCACGAGCTCAGGGCGGCGTCGCTGACGCCCGATCGCACGTGGCGCCGTTCCGCGTGCGCGGCGCCGGTAGAATGATGGGCGCCAGTTGTGAGGATTCTCTACACGGCCGTCGACACGCCCATCCCGGGAACTCACGGAGGCAGCATCCACGCGCTCGAGTTGTGTCGCGCGCTGGCAGAGCGTGGACACGAGGTGCACCTGCTCGCGCCCGGGGGATCCGAACGCGGGTCTGAAGACCTGCGCTCCCGCGGTTGCGACCGCACTGGTGCGCCGCCGAGGCCGGGGGAGTCAGGGCCTGGTGGTGGCAGGTCGCTCGGTGCCGTGCGTCTGCACAGGCTGCGGCGGCCCCCCCGCTTCTTGGAGTGGACGGCCGTTGGGCAGGTGAAGCGTGTGGCCCGCGTCGTGTCGCCCGACGTTGTGGTCGACCGGTTCTACACCTTCGGGGGAGCCGGCATCTGGGCCGCGCATGCCCTGCAGATCCCGGCGGTGCTCGAGGTGAACTCGCCCGCCCGCCCGTTTCCCGGATCGTGGCGCGACCGCCTCGATCGGATGAGCGTGGTGCGTCCCGTGGA
>JAFNAJ010000207.1 GCA_017860085.1 Acidobacteriota bacterium
GACGTCGAGGCCCAGGCCAAGGGCCCGGTGCTCAATCCGGTGGAGATGGCCATGCCGTCGGAGTCGACCGTCGTTGCCGTGCTCGAGTCGATGCCCGAGTACGTCGAGGCGTTCAAGCGGTCGTTCCCCGGTCAGCCGAAGCCCATCTCGTACGACAACATGGCGATCGCCATCGGCGCCTTCGAGCGAAAGCTCATGACACCGTCGCGGTGGGACGCGCTGCTCAAGGGCGACCAGAACGCGCTGACGCCCGAGGAGCGCCTCGGGTTCAAGACGTTCACCGAGGCCGGTTGCCAGATGTGTCACAGCGGCGCGCTGCTGGGCGGCACGTCGTATCAGCGACTGGGGGCGACGAAACCCTATCCGCGGTCGAGTGATCCGGGTCGGATGAAGGTGACCAACGAGGCGGCCGATCGCGCGACCTTCAAGGTGCCGTCGCTCAGGAACGTCGAGAAGACCGGGCCCTTCTTCCACGACGGTAAAACGGCCAGCCTCGACCAGGCCGTCCGCGAGATGGCGGAGTACCAGCTGGGCAAGACGCTCACCGACCAGGAGGTCGGGCAGATCGTCGAGTTCCTCAAGGTGCTGACCGGGAAGATCGACCAGGAGTACATCAAGCCGCCCGTGCTGCCGCCGAGCACGGCCTGCCGCCGAGCACGGCGAAGACGCCGAAGCCCGAAGTGGGCGACTGACACAGACCCAGGCGCACGTTCCTCGCACCACTCGGCCGCCTCATTGAGCCGGTGCGATGACGTGCTCGCGCGACCCGATTCTCACGACCTGGACAGCCTTGGGCTCGAGCGCGACGATCAGCTCTCCGCCTGCGGCAGTCCGGTGAAGCGCGACCATTCGACCGGTCACCAGGTCGACGGCCGCACGCGCCCGTTCCGGGAGGGCCAGCGACACCCTCGCCTCTGCGCGCTGCGTGTCGTGGTTGAACAGGAACAGCAGGGTGTCGTCCCCGGACTCGAGTGCACGCGCTTCGATCTCGGCTCCGCTGACCGTGAGCGACGGCGTCACGCCAGCCCAGGCGAGCAGGCCCGCGAAGAACCGCTCGCCTTCGGGGGTGGGCGAACTTTGGTGGGCAGCACTGACGTACGAGCCGAGGAGCAGCGTCTGGCCGCGGCCGTGCGAAGACAGCACAGCCGCCGGCGAACCACTCCCGAACCGGGCGACAACGCGGGCGTCCGGCCCGATTGGCTCCAGTGTTTCCTCGTACCAGCGGCCGCGCAGCACGGTGCCGGCGCCGAAGCCGGGGATGTCGGCACTCGTCCAGGTGAGTTCGGTGCGGCCGCCCGGCGCGGTCTGCACGGCAACCTCGCGGGCACCCATCACTTCCCACAGCCCCAGTCCAGGAACACGTTCGGCCGCGTATCCGCGCTCGTTGCTCCACGCGAGGCGCGCCTCCGCGACGAGCGCACCGCCGCCCGCTACGTACTCGCGCAGCACGCGGGCGACCGCCTCGCGGACCATCAGGGGATACGGGAACACCACGAGCTTGTACGGCCGCAACGACTCGACGGACACGTGGTCGATGTGCACGTAGTCGAGCGGCACGTTGAGCCGGAAGAGCGCGCGGTGGATGCCGAGCAGCGAGTCGCGCTCGATCCCGGCCACCTCGCCCTGCGGGCCGCCGTAGGACGCCGCGCGCTGGCGGCCTCCGACGAAGTGCGACAGCGGGTTGTACGCGACCGCGACCTCGGCCCTGGGTGGCCGGGCGGCGAGCAACAGCGCCTGGTGCCGATCGACCACGCGCGCGATGGCGCCTGCCTCGCGCGCCCGCTCGGTGATGGTGCCGTCGAGGTGGTTGAGCCCGAAGCCGCCCGCCTCGTAGCCGGAGCTCATCGGATACCACGCGTAGAAGTGGATCCCCTTGGCGCCGCGGGCGATGGCCGACCACGTCCAGATGCGCAGGTCGTCGGCGGTCACCGTGGGGCTCACGTTGACGCCGATGGTGCCGAACCCGCCCTGCAGTTCGCCCACCCAGAAGCCGTCGCGCCCCTCGTCGTATCCGAACGACCGCGCGAAGTCGAGCAGGGCCGCACGCCAGGCGACGTCGCGATCCACGAACGCCGAGTGCTTCGGATAGAACGACGTCCCGTAGTAGTCGACCTGTCGCGCCATCGTCCAATCGTCCGCCTGGCCTTCCCAGTGGTGCGGCGACGCGAACAGGCCCACGCCCGCGGCATGGCTGGTGACGACGTGATGAGGCGCCGCGGCCCTGACGGCTTCGGCGCGCTCCCTCAGGTCCTCGCCCAGCTTGGTGACGATGAAGGCTTTCCAGTCGAGGTAGTCGGTGAAGGAGAGAATCGTGCTCAGCCGGCTGGGATCCACCTCGTCCCACGAGGTGAAGCGGCGGTACCAGGCGAAGTTGAGCGCGTCGAGCGTGGTGTACTTCTGCTGCAGCCAGGCCCGGAAGCGCCGCTTCGTGTGCGGGCAGAAGCAGAACTCCGGGCGTTCGATGAAGGTGGGATTCGCCCAGTTGATGACGTGCGGTTCGCTCCAGAGGTCCCAGCCAAGGAAGGCGGGACTGCGGCTGACGCGCCTGGCGAGCGCCGCGTAGAAGGCGGTGTCGGCGGCGCGCACGCCCGGATGATCCCGGCAGTAGCCGGGTGACGATTCGGGCTGGATGGCCTGGCCGTTGGACGACACGTACAGCGAGTCGGGGTACTTCTGGCCGACCCATTGCGGCGCCGAGTCCATGTAGACCTGCAGGACCAGCCTCAGGCCTTCCTCTTCGGCCAGCTCCAGCAGCACGTCGAGGGTGTCGAAAGTGTAGGCGCGCTCGGTCGGCTCGCCGCTCGCCCAGTCGATCCACGCGCGGACAGTGTTGAAGCCCAGTCCCTTGATCGCCTGGATGTCGTTGCGCCACGTGTCCTTCTTGGCGCGTGCGTCGCGTTCGAGCATCGGGGCCCGCGCCGTGCCGCCGCCGTACCACACCCCCATAGGGAAGACATGTGGCGACTGGGCGAGGGGGGCCGGTGATTGGTCGAGCAGTGCAGCCGTGGCGACGAACACTGCCAGCCAGCCTGTGCCCGTTCGCATCGTCAACCGTCCGCCCCTATGATGGCACGCACGAGAAATGGGGACACTCACCTTTTTCGTGACTTACACTCTTGAAAGCCGCGGCTGGAAACAATGAGTGTTCCCGTCTCCCAATGCCCGTTTCGCGATGAATCCAACGGTCGAAGCTGCGCGTCCCATGGGTGACCCATGTCCATGTCGGCACCCCAGCCACCGCGTCGATCCCCGCTGACTCGCTTCCTGGCCGTCGTCGAGCGCGTGGGGAATGCCCTGCCGCACCCGGCCACCCTGTTCCTCGTGGCCGCCCTTGCCGTGGTGCTGCTCTCGGCCATCGTAGCGGGGCTTGGCCTCAGCGTGGCGCACCCGGCCACCGGCAAGCCGATCGAGCCCGTGAACTTGCTCAGCGTCGAGGGGCTCCATCGGATGATCAAGGGCCTCGTCGGAAATTTCACGAACTTTGCACCGCTGGGCACGGTGCTGGTGGCCATGCTGGGTATCGGCGTCGCCGAGGGCAGCGGTCTGATTAGCGCGGCCCTGAAGGTGCTCGTGCTCTCGGCGCCGCGTCGACTGCTGACGTTCGCCATCGTGTTTGCCGGCGTCATGTCGAACACCGGCGGGGAAGTGGGCTACGTCTTGCTGCTGCCGCTGTCCGCGACGATCTTCCTCGCCGTGGGCCGTCACCCGATCGCGGGGTTGGCCGCGGCCTTTGCCGGCGTGTCGGGCGGCTACAGCGCCAACCTGCTGCTCGGCACCATCGACCCGCTGCTGGCGGGCCTCACCCAGGAGGCCGCGCAGCTGGTCGACCCCGGCTACCTGGTGAACCCCGCCGCGAACTACTACTTCATGGCGGTCTCGACGTTCCTCATCGCGACGGTTGGCACCGCCGTCACCGAGTGGGTGGTGGTGCCGCGTCTCGGCACGTATGCTGGGGCCGAGCGCGCGCAGGCCATCGAGCCGCTGACCGTTGCCGAGCGGCGCGGCCTGCGCTTCGCGATCACGGCAGCCCTGCTCTCGGCAGCCGTGGTGCTGGCCGGCCTCGTGCCCGACGCGGGTTTTCTCCGCGACCGTGAGACAGGCGATGTGCTCCACTCCCCGTTTCTCAGCGGCATCGTCGCTTTCATCTTCGGCGGCGGGGCAGTGCTGGGAATCGCCTACGGCGTCGGTGCCGGCACCATCCGCAGCGATGTCGACGTGATGCGCTCCATGGGCAAGTCGATGGAGACGATGGGGCATTACCTGGTGCTCGTGTTCTTCGCCGCCCAGTTCGTGGCGTGGTTCAACTGGACGAATCTCGGCGTCATCGTGGCGGTGGAGGGCGCGCAGGTGCTCAAGGCGTCGGGGCTCGGGGCCATCCCGCTCATGGTGGGCTTCGTGCTGCTCTCGGCGACGATCAATCTGGCCATGGGCAGCGCCTCGGCAAAGTGGGCCATCATGGCGCCCGTGTTCGTCCCCATGTTCATGCTGCTCGGCTACACGCCGGAGTTGACGCAGGCGGCGTACCGCATCGGCGACAGCGTCACCAACGTGGTCTCGCCGATGATGTCCTACTTCGCGCTCATCATCGCGTTCGTGCAGCGCTATGATTCGAGAGCCGGGCTTGGGACGCTCGTCGCGACGATGCTGCCCTATACCGTGGCATTCCTCGTCGCGTGGTTGCTGCTGCTGTTCGTGTGGATGGTCGCCGGCTGGCCCGTCGGCCCGGGCGCCGGGTTGTACTTGCAACCGTGACGAGGAAATGGGGACACTCATCTTTTTCGCCACTTACAATTCTGGCGTGCCCTGAGCGTTGAACCAGGCCCGCAGGAATAGTACCGGGTGATGAGGTGCCGGAGCGCGGCCGTGAGCGTCATCGTGGCCTCTCTGTTCGTGCCGCCGCTTGACGCGCAGGTGCAACGTGCGGAAGGCGGCATCGTCAGGGGGGCGCTGGACCGTCGCCAGTTGGCGCTCGTGTTCACCGGGCACGAGTTTGCCGAGAGCGCCGAGACGATCCTCGACGGGCTGGCGCGGCGAGGGATTCAGGCGTCGTTCTTCCTGACCGGCGTCTTCTTGCGAAACCCGGCGCATGACGTGATCGTGCGGCGGATGGTCCGCGACGGGCATTACGTCGGGCCGCACTCGGACGCGCACCTGCTCTACTGTCCGTGGGCCGGGCCCAAGGTGACGCTCGTGTCGCAGGCGGAGTTCGCCGCCGATCTCGAGCGCAACCTCGAGGAGTTGGAGCGGTTCGGCGTGGCGCGCCGGGCGGCGTCGTATTTCCTGCCGTCCTTCGAGTGGTACAACGCCGACATCGTCGCCTGGTCGCGATCCCTCGGCCTCACCCTTGTGTGCCACACGCCCGGCACGCGGTCGAACGCGGACTACACCGAAGAAGGCACGCCGCAGTTCGTGTCGTCGGCGCGGATCTTCGAGAGTATCGAGCGCCGCGAACGCGAGGACCCCCACGGCCTCAACGGCTTCATGCTGCTGCTGCACCTCGGCGCAGGACCCGGGCGCTCCGACAAGTTTCACCTCAGATTCGACGAGTTGCTGACGCTGCTCGCGGCCCGGGGCTACGACATGATGCGCGTCGACACACTCCTCGGGGACGCTCGCTGACCGCTCGACCGGCCTACAAAACCGTCATCCTCGAAAAAGGTGAGTGTCACCTTTTCCGCGTCAGCGGGGGGCGAGCTCGAGCGCCACGATGGTGTCGAACGGGTCGCGCACGCGCTCGGGCACTGGAGCGAGGAGCACGCCCCCGTCGAGGGCGCGAACCTCGGCGCGGCTGCCGTCCGCGAGATACCTCGCGGCGCGCACGGAACGCGCGATGGGAATCCACAAGGGATCAGACCCCGGCCAGTCGAGCAGGTGCACGAACACGGTGTTGCCCTTCTGGGTGGTGACGCCCCACGGCCGCGGCGGCACGGGGCCCCCGCGCGTACCGTAGATCGCCTCGCCGTACACCTCGAGCCAGCGCCCCATCTCGCGCAGCCGGTCCACGAATTCGGGCTGGATGCGCCCATTCGGCATGGGACCGACATTGAG
>JAFNAJ010000208.1 GCA_017860085.1 Acidobacteriota bacterium
CTTGCTGCCGCCCGAGATTCGCCCGTTCTTCGAGAAGCACGCGGCCTTCATCGCCGAGCACTCGGTCGACCCCGACCTGTGGCGGACCGCCGGGTTCGAGATCGAGCCGCCGCGCCACTTCCTCGACCTCGATGCCTATGGGGCGTATCCGTTCGACGCGCTGCCCCGTGACTACGCGGCCGCAGTTGCGAAGTTCGGTGAAGAGACCCTCGCGAAGAACGGGACCGTGCCCTGGCGGGTGCAGGACGTCTACGATCGCCTGGTCAAGGCGTTCGAGCAGCACAAGGCAGGAAGCTCGCCCTACGCGCTCGAGAACATCAAGTTCTTCGTCGCCATCCTGGCGCACTACGCGGCCGACGCCCACGTGCCCCTTCACGCGGTCGTCAACTACGACGGACAGCTGACGGGTCAGCACGGGGTCCATTCGCGATTCGAGAGCGAGTTGTTCGCGCGCTATGCCCGTGAGCTGCGGGTCGATCCACCGCAGCTCGAGCCGGTGAGCCAACCACTCGAACACGTGTTCGACACGCTGCTCGAGAGCTACCAGCGGGTGGCTCCATTGCTCGAAGCCGACCGACAGGCCATCGGCGACGGGACGGAGTACGACGACGCCTACTTCGCGCGGTTCTACGCCGCGATGCGCCCGACGCTCGAGGAGCGGCTGTCGAAGTCAGCCGCGTCGGCCGCGGCCCTCGTCGCCGGCGCCTGGAACAAGGCCGGTCGGCCGACGCTCCCGCTCGAGCAGCAGAGGATGGTCCGGAAACGCCGCCCGGCGTGATCTGGAACGGGCCGGCCGCATGCGTGTGTTTCTCATTCCCACCGGGGCCGAGCGGTACGAGCCGTACTGCGAGGTCGACGGCATCGGGGCTGACGACGACGCCCCGGCCCGTCGTGGCCTCGGCGCACTGGCCGACAAGTTCCGGGCCGTGGTGGCCGCAGTCGAACGCCACGAGCGCGAGGGGGCCGATGCCGGCCCGAGTGGCAACGGGCCGCGAAGCTGGCCGGGCAGGCTCAAGTCGCGCCTGATGCGGTGGATCGCCGAGCGCATTGCCGAGCAGCGACTGCTGTGGCACCTGCGCCGGGCGCCGGAGGCGGCCCTCGTGCATCCGTCGGACATGCCCGCCGACCGGGCGCACGCGGTGATGCGCGTTGCGCTCCAGCGGGATGTCGAGCGGCACCTCCGCTGGTTCATCATCGACGGCGGGATCTTCGTTCTGACCGGCATCCTGGCGGTCGTGCCAGGGCCCAACCTCCTCGCGTACTACTTCGCCTTCCGCGTGGTTGGACATTACTTGTCGTGGCGCGGTGCGCGACACGGCCTCCGGGGCGTTGCCTGGACGTCGGAGGCCAGCGAGCCGCTGTGCGAGCTGCGGCACGTCGGTCGACTCGAGCCGGCGACGCGCGGGGAACGGTTACGGGCCATCGCCACCAGCCTGTCGCTCGAGCATCTGCCGAAGTTCTTCGAGCGGGTCGCGCTCAAAGGCGCGTGATATACTCCCCGCGCCTTGACGCTGAAGGAGCTCGCCGAGCGGCTCTCGTGCCGGTTGGAGGGTGACGGCGACCTCGAGGTCTCGCGTGTCGCGGGCGTCGAAGCCGCCGGACCAGGCGACCTCACGTTCCTCGCGAACCCCAAGTACACGCAGGCGTTGCTGCGCACCCGCGCGACGGCGGTGCTCCTCGCGGAGTCGGCGCCGGCCGCCCCGTGCGCGATGCTGCGCACGTCTCATCCTTACCTGGCCTTTGCCGAAGCGCTCGCCTTGCTCAACCCGCCGAGCCGGCCACCGGCAGGCATCGATCCGACGGCCGTGATCGCCGATGATGCGCACGTCGCCGTGGACGCCTCGATTGGCCCGCTGGTCTCGATCGGCGCGCGCGCGACGATTGGGGGACGCAGCGTGGTGCACACCGGCGTCGTGATCGGTCCGGATGCGACGATCGGCGCCGACTGCGTCATCCATGCGCGCGTGTCGATCCGCGAGGGCGTGACGCTGGGCGATCGCGTCGTCGTGCAGGACGGTGCCGTGATCGGCAGCGATGGCTTCGGGTTTGCCCAGCGTCCAGACGGCACGCACCGCAAGATCCCCCAGATTGGTGCCGTCGTGATCGAGGACGACGTGGAGATCGGGGCCAACACCACGATCGACCGCCCCGCGGTAGGGGAGACCCGCCTCAAGGCCGGCACGAAGATCGACAACCTGGTGCAGATCGCGCACGGGGTGCATGTGGGCCGCGACGCACTGCTGGCCGCGCAGGTCGGGATCGCGGGCAGCACCTCGCTCGGAGACCGGGTCGTGCTCGGTGGGCAGGTCGGCGTGGCCGGCCACATCACGCTGGGGGACGGCGTGCGAGCCACCGCGCAGACCGGGATCCCCAACAGCCTCGATCCTGGAGCGTTCGTCTCGGGGTACCCGGCCATCGACAACCGCGACTGGCTCAAAGCCTCGGCCGTGTTCCGCCGGTTGCCCGATCTGAAGAAGGCCCTGGCCGACCTCGAGCGCCGCGTGGCCGAACTGGAAGCCACGGCCCGAGACACGGACGTCCCTCCCGAGCACTGACGACCGGCACCCGCGCGCTCAGAACCCGTGTACGTTCCGGGTGGCCGTCCTCGGTATGCCATAATCGCTCGATATGGTCTCTGCACTGCGAGGTGCGGTCGTCGCCGCGACCGCGTCGTTCCTGCTGATCGGCCCAGCCGTGGGCCAACTCGGGGCAGCGGTTCGTCCCCCGAAGCTCGACTACGAGATCACGAAGCTCGCCAACGGCCTCACGGTGGTGCTTTCCGAGGACCACTCCACCCCCATCGTTCACTTGGAGATCTGGTATCACGTCGGATCGAAGGACGAGCCCAAGGGCCGAACGGGGTTTGCGCACCTGTTCGAACACATGATGTTCAAGGGCTCGAAGAACGTGGAGCCCGAGCAGCACACGTCGATGATCTCGTCCGTCGGCGGCCGGGCCAATGCGACGACCGACGAGGACGTGACGCGTTTCTGGCAGACCGTGCCCGCGCAGTATCTGCCGCTCGTGCTGTGGCTCGAGGCGGACCGCATGGCGACATTGCGCATCGACGAGAACGTGCTGAACAGCGAGCGCGAGGTGGTGAAGGAAGAGCGGCGGCTGCGGGTCGAGAGCCAGCCGTACGGACGCTTGTCGGAGATCATCTACGACCAGGCCTTCACGGTACACCCCTACAAACACCCGGTCATCGGCAGCATGGCCGACCTGGAAGCGGCGTCGATTGCGGATGTCCGCGAGTTCTACGAGACCTATTACGTGCCCGAGAACGCGACGCTCACGCTGGTGGGCGATTTCGACCCGAAGGAGGCCATGGCGCTCGTCGAGCGGTACTTCGGATCCGTGCCGAAGGCGCCTCGACCGCTGGTGCGCAACATCCCCGCCGAGCCCAAGCCCACGAAGGAGCGTCGGCTGGTCCTCGAGGAGGACTGGCCGCTGCCGGCCGTGATTGTCGCGCACCCCATCACGTATGACGGGGATCCCGATTCGTACCCCTTGCACATCACATCGAAGCTGCTGTCCGACGGCCAGAGCTCTCGCATCTATCGCCGCCTCGTCTACAAGGACCGCCTGGCCCTGGCCGCGTTCGGGGGGGGCAACCTCATCGAGCACCCGAACCTCTTCTACGCGGTGGCCATCGTTCAGCCCGGGAAGACGCCCGGGCAGGTGATCCAGGCGCTCATCGACGAGCTCGACCGGCTCCGCGTCGAGGCCGTTCCCGAGCGGGAGCTGCAACGCACCAAGAACCAGTTCGCCCGCGACTACATCCTGATGCGCCAGTCGATCACGCAGAAAGCGCAGGTCCTGGCGCACGCGGTCGTGTTGCACAACGGCGACATCACCACGGCCGATGGCGAGTTCGACATTTTCATGAAGACGACCGTGGCCGACGTGCAGCGCGTGGCGAAGACTTACTTCACCCCCGACAGCCGGCTCGTGCTGACCATCATGCCGAGGGGCCAGGGGTCTCTCGGCCAACGTGGGCCGTCGGATCGTTGAGGACGAGCCCCATGCGCAGCAGCCGTCGCCCCACCTCCTCGTCTACGTCGTGGCGCCTCGCGCTCGTCGCGATCGCGCTGGTTGCGGCTGGCCATGGCGCCGCCGAGGCGCAGACGTCCCGCTGGGACCAGTGGCCGAAGTCGCGCCCGCCGCGACCCCTGGCGGCGCGAGAAGTGCCGTTTCCCCCGTACGAAGTCCGCACGCTGCCCAACGGGCTCCGCGTCGTGGTGGTGCCGCACCACGAGCAGCCCTCGGTCACGATTCGCCTGCTGGTTGGGGCTGGGGCCGCACAGGATCCGGCAGGCAAGGCCGGGCTCGCGACACTGGTGGCCGCGCTGCTCGACCAGGGGACGACCTCGCGGTCAGCCGAGCAGATCGCCGACACGATTGACTTCATCGGCGGGGCCGTCGGCACCGGCGCCGGCACCGACCTCAGCTTCGTCAACATCGTGGTGATGCGCGACAGTTTCGATCTCGGGCTCGAGCTCGCGTCGGACCTCGCCCGCCATCCCACGTTCCGGCCCGAAGAGATCGGTCGCCAGCTTCAGCAGATCACCTCCTCGCTGAAGGTGAGCTACCAGGACCCGGGTTACCTCGCCAGCACGATCATGGACCGGCTCGTGTATGGCTTCCATCCGTACGGCGTGCCGTCGGCAGGCACGCCCGAGTCGGTGGCCAGCCTCACGCGAGACGATCTCGTGACGTTCCACCGCGACTGGTTCAAGGCCAACAATGCGCTCATCGCCGTCGTCGGTGACGTGAAGGGGGACGAAGCGTTCGCCGCGGTGAGCAAGGTGTTCGGCGACTGGGCGCGGGGCGAGCTGCCGGCCCAGCGCTTCACCGACCCGCCACAACCCACTCGCCGGGTGGTCGTGGTCGATCGACCCGGCGCGGTGCAGACCGAGATCAGGGCCGGCAACGTGGCCATTGCCCGCAAGCATCCCGACTACATGGCGCTCGACCTCACGGTGAAGGTCCTCGGGGGCGAGGGTGCCAACCGCCTGCAGCAGGTGTTGCGCTCCCAGCGGAGCCTGACCTATGGCGCGCAGGCCGACCTCGAAGCGCTGCGCCGAACCGGCAGCGTCGTGGGCGAGACCAATACGCGGTCGGAGGCGACCGGCGAGGCCCTGCGCGTGGTCGTCGACGAGTTCTCGCGGATCCAGCGGGAGCCCGTCAACGAGCGCGAGCTGGACGGCGCGCGCGACTACCTCACGGGCAATTTCCCCCTGACGATCGAGACCCCGGATGCCATCGCGCTCCAGGTGCTCAACGCGCTGTTCTACGACCTCGATCTCAAGGAGCTCGCGACCTTCCGCGAGCGCGTCGACGCTGTGACGGTCGAGGACGTGCAGCGCGTGGCTCGGGGCTACCTCCATCCCTCGCGGCTGTCGATTGTCCTGGTGGGCGACGCGTCGGTGATCACGCCGCAGCTCAAGGGGG
>JAFNAJ010000209.1 GCA_017860085.1 Acidobacteriota bacterium
TGGCCCGCCCCGGGCAAGCGGGGTCGGCACAGAGCACGCTGAGTTCGACGTGGCGCGAGACGCCGCCTTTCCTCTGCAAGTCGTCGCGCAGCAGGTAGACGAAGTCGTCGCGAAGGCACAACACGCCCCCGGACTCGAGGAACGCCTGCGACTCGCGCTCCACCTGGTAGTTCCCCGATTCGCCCATGCTGGCCGACACCAGCGTGCGTCGGTTTTCGCAGGCCTCCTTGAGCTGCCGGCGCGGGTCGTCCCCTCCCGGAAGCGTCTCGACCCGGACGAACGCTGCCGGCTCGGTCTTGCCCATTACGGTCCTGCCTGCGTCGTCGAGCTTCACCGTGAGGAAAGGCCGGCGCGACGTCGGCTTCCGGACGAAGAGCAGGATCGCCTCGGGTTCGACCATGGTCTGCGCAGGCGGTTCGATGCGGAACCAGTCGCGACTGCCCGGCGGCCGCACCTGGTAATGGCCGATCGCCACCGGCGCCGCCCCAGGCTCCACGCGGGTTGCGGCGACCTTCGCGGTGCCGACGTAGAACGTCTGCGGCATCAGGGGGAGGAACGGCAGCAGCAGCAGGTCCACCAGGCCGGCGGCCGCGTAGGCAAGCAGGATGAAGAGTTCGCCCCCCATCGCCGTGCCCTCATCTGATACCGAACGGGCCGAGCTGCAGAACTGCGGACGCCGCGGCTGGCGGCGCGCCCCTGGCCGGTGCGATGTACAGCCGGCGCGGCTCCTCGACAGAGCCCCCTACGGCCAGGCCGATGAGCGCTCCAATGCCGCCCGAGACGAGCCCGGTCAGCGCCACGTCTCCTCCCGTGAACTTGCCCTCTTCCGCGCACACGCTCGTCGGGTCGCTGCAATCGCCCTGGGCGAAGTAGGCTGCGGTCCCAAGGGCAACTCCCACACCGACACCCCAGAAGAACCCTGGCTTGACGCCGCGGTGTCGCGAGCGCTTGCTGCTGGTCCAGACCTCCCACACGCGCTCCTGCGCAAGCTGGACCCGGGTGTTGCCGACGTCGAGGTCCACCCCGGCCTCGGAGAAACCCGCGAGCCGGCCTTCGTGCCACGTGCCGTCGGTGGTAAGAATGGCAAGCGTCTGGCCGGGACGCGTCTCGCGCGCGAGCTCGAGCCAGGGTGATGGGGGCGTGGCGCTGGCCTGAGCGAGAGCCAGTGCGGGAGCCAGCGCGAGCAGAAGCAGCCACACGAGGGCGCTCGAGCCGGGACACCGGGGAGCCATGGGTCCCCTCCGGGGGGCAACCGACGCGAGACTGGGCCTGATGCGCAGCAGGCCGACGCGCTCATTCTAGTGCGGGCCAGTCTCGGGGGTCAGCCCGGCACCAAGGAACCCGCCCCGGTGCCACATGTGAATAATGTCGAGATTCAAGACCTGACCCCAAGAATCGGAGGGCGCATGGCGTTCAAGGCTTGTCGGGTGTTCAACGATGCGGGAACGGTCACCAGCCGCCTGGTTGCGATGGACGTGGACGACCTCTGCCCCGGTGAGGTGCTCATCCGCACGGCCTGGTCGGGGCTCAACTACAAGGACGCCCTGGCGCTCACGGGGCGCGGGAAGATCCTCAAGCGCTTTCCGCTCAACGCCGGGATCGACGTGGCGGGCACCGTCGAGTCGTCGAGCGACCCCGGGCTCGCGCCCGGTACCCAGGTGCTCGTCAACGGCATGGGACTGGGCGAGACGCAGGATGGCGGTCTCGCGGAGTACGTGCGGGTGCCCGCCACCTGGGTCGTGCCACGTCCCTCAGGGCTCTCGGCGTTCGAGGCCATGGTGCTGGGCACCGCAGGCTTCACCGCGGCGCTCGCGCTGCACCGCATGGAGCAGCTCGGTCAGCGACCCGACCACGGACCAGTCGTCGTCACCGGCGCATCGGGCGGCGTGGGCTCCATCGCCGTCTCGATTCTGGCTGCGAAGGGCTACAGGACGATCGCGGTGTCCGGGCGCCGTCAGCACCACGCGTATCTGACGTCGCTCGGCGCGACGGAGACGGCGACGCCCGACGACCTCGCGCTCGGCTCGCGTCCACTGGAGAGCGGCCGTTTCGGCGGCGCGATCGACAACGTGGGCGGCTCGCTGCTCGCGGGCCTCCTGCGTCACGTCGGCCTCTGGGGTAACGTCGCGTCGATCGGCAATGCGGGCGGACCGTCGTTCGACGCCACGGTCTTCCCGTTCATCCTGCGTGGCGTCAGCCTGCTCGGCATCAGTTCCGCCAACTGCCCGATGCCGCTGCGCACTTCGGTCTGGCAGCGACTCGGCGCCGACCTCAAGCCCGCGCACCTCGCGGACATCGGGCACCGCGTGATCGGCCTCGACGAAGTCATCGCCGAGGCCGTCCCGCTGCTCGACCGCGAGCGCCACGGGCGCATCGTCGTACGGATCGGCAAGTAGGCTCAGAAGCGGACGGTCACGCCGCCCGAGAACTCGAACTGCTTGGAGTAGTGCAACTGCTCGACGATGTAGCAGCCCCAGTAATCGTCGCACCACCAGCCGTCGGCGGTCGAATTGATGTAGGTGGGCGTGAAGCGCCCTTCGAGGCGCGCACCGACCGGCCCCCTGTAGATCTTCACCCCGCCGCCCAGGGTGCCCGACAGCCGCGTGCTCCCGCCAATCTCCCGTGCCTGGCCTTCGGGTCCGGTGAACGTCAGGCTTCCGTATGTCGTGACGCCAGCGCCACCGAACGCGAAAAAGCGCAGCGGCCGGGTCTTGGCCCCGAAGTTGTACGACAGGATGCCGTGGTAGTTCCCGATGCCTAGATCGCCAATGTCGGCCGTGCTGGTGCCCCCGACCTGGAGCGTGCTCTGCTGACGATCGAACAGGAACTCGAGCTCGAGGTGCTCGGTCAGGAAGACGCCAAACGTGAAGCCCCACGACAGAGAATCGGCCGGGTCGATCCGGTTGTAGATGTTGCCGTCGCCGGCCTCAACGTTCCGCCGCGCCCTCACTCCGTCCGACAGGGTCCAGCCGACGCGGCCGCTGGCCTCGAACTGCCTGGACCGCGGGCCATCGCCTGACCTACGCCTGGGCTCCGCCGTGGGCGTCGAGGGATCGAAGTTGGCCGTCGTCGTGGCTCCCATGGTGACCTTGACGGTCAGGATCCCCGGCCCGAGTGACGGAGAGGCGGCTGTCGTGACCTCGTACGTGCCCGGCGGCAGGGTGGTGAACCTGTACCGCCCGAGGTCGTTCGTCGTCACACTGTAGGGCGTGTCGGTTGCGACATGGCGGGCCGTGACGACGACGCCTGCCACCGGGAGGCCACGTCCATCGACGAGGCTCCCCTCGATCTCGCCGGTGGTCTGCGCCTCGACGAGCGAGCCGAGCAGCACGCACATCGCGGCCACCAGCACTGTGTGTCTCACCATCGTCATCCTGATCATCCGCCCGTCCCAGCCTGGTTCAGATCGTGTCGCGCCACGAATGTTCCTTCAGCGGACCAGGAACAGCCGGTCCTGGCGCCTCAAGGCCCATCGAATCCGGCCGTCAGCGTCCACGATCGCATCCTCTTCCTGCGCCATCCTCACGCCCTGGTTCCCCCACTCGGGCACGGGCGTCGTGGCCTGAAGCTCGATGGAGAACCACATCGAGGGGATCACCTTGGCATCGCCGTTCCCCGGCACGCCCTCCTGGTGATCCCACAGGCCGATGAGAGGGCCAGAACCGTGGCCGTGCAGGCCGATGGGGTGCGAGTAGAGCGTGCCGTCGATTCCCTGCGCCCGCATGCGCGCGAGCGAGGCCGCGAGGATCTCGTTGCCCGTGCGCCCCGGCCGGATCTCCTCCATGGTGATGTCCTGGAGGGCGTTTGCGGCCGCGAGCGCTCGCTGCAGTCCCTGAGGCGCATCGGTCTCCCCCTCACGCAGGACGTAGGCCATGTGCTGCGTGTCGGTGTTGAGGCGCGCCACGGTGGTGCCCACGTCGCAGTGCAGCACGTCGCCGCGCTCGATCACCGGGTCGTCGCCCAGCTCGGCGTCCTTCACACCCTTGCGCTGCACGTCGACGCTCGGCTGGAACCACGTGTCGAGCCCCAGGTCGTTCACGCGCTGCCGCCACCACCACACGAGGTCACTCGTGCGCGTCTTGCCGGGTGTGATGACACGCTCGGAGAACATCTCCTGCGTGAGCGACCAGACGAGCTCCTGCATGCGCCGGAAGAACACCTCTTCTTCTGGCAGTCGCACCGCGATGAGCTCGGCCGGCAGGCCTTCGGCGTTGCGGAACTTCGAAGTCCACTTCTCCCCCAGGGCCGCGCTCATGCCTGCCAGCTCGCCGCTCGAGAGACCGTCGGAGAAGGCGAACACCGTGGACCGGTTGATGCCAATCACGCGAGGCTGGCGCTCCTCGATGACGCTGGTGAGCAGCTGCCACTGCTCGTCGCCCCACAGCTCGGCCTGCCGATCGCGACCACCGGCCGCGGGCGTGGTCGAACGCCGAGCCTCGAAGACGCCTCCCTGCGAGCTGCCCCCAAGGGCGATCCGCTCGACGCACGTGGCCGACACTGGCGTACCGGCCGCCGCGCACTTGTCGAAGAAGACATAGATCGTCCGGCGCCGCGCGGCAAAGGTCTGCGGCACGGTGATCGCCTTGAAGATCGGGTCCTCGTTGTACTCGCGCATCGGCACCACCCACATGTCGATGCCGTGCTTGCGCATCAGTGCGGGCAGGAACGCGTCGAGCCTTGTACGCAGCCACGCCTGCTGCATGGCCGCCTGCTCGCGCAGGGTGCCGAAGGGGCGTTCGGGCGTTGATTGGGCAGCCGCCGGCACCGTGGCGCCAAGCGTGGTCAGGAGGACGACGAGACGAGCGGTGCGAATCAAGGCATTGGACACAGGATCAGACTCCGGGCGAGGAGTGTACTCGATCGGGTGCGCATTCTTCATCGCTGGGGACCGCCAGTCCGGGCAGTTCCCGCGAACCGGCCACCGTGGCGGTCTGCCTTCTGCCGCCCCACTCTTCGCTGCGAGAATTCACGCTTCCCGCTCAACGCGCATGGCGCTGTCTGTCGGCACTCGTCTGGGGGCGTATGAAATCCTGTCCACGCTCGGCGCGGGCGGGATGGGCGAGGTCTATCGCGCGGGTGACACCAGGCTCGGGCGCGACGTGGCGCTGAAGCTCCTTCCGGAGCATCTCGCCCGCGACTTAACCGAGCGGATGGCGAACTTCGTCGTGCTGCCCGGCGGCAGGCGGTCGAAGTCGCCCCGACCCTGCCGTCAATCCGCGAACTCATGTGCGCAGGGTGACACGGGCGGAAAGAACTGATTCAGACATGACCAGGAAATGGAGGTTGCGGAGATGACGATTTCTGTCGGACGCAGGGGGCTTCTGGCGCTTGTCCTCGGGCTTGCCGCCTTGTTCGCGGGGCCTCTGAACGCAGTGGCGCAGAAGCTGCCGGCCTACGATGCCAAGGCCGGCATGCTCAAGAT
>JAFNAJ010000210.1 GCA_017860085.1 Acidobacteriota bacterium
CCCTGCACCTGGTTGGCGTAGTCGCGCGCGGTGATGCGGAAGCTTCGCACGATTCGGCGGCCATCGGGCATCGAGAACTCGGGCTCCACCAGGGGATTGACGAGCCAGCGCTCGTCGCCGAGGAACGGGAGCGACGGGTTGAACACGTCGACGACGAGCCGTCCCCCGTCAGCGAGGTGGGCGCGTAGACGCTGCAGTGCCGTTCGCTGGTCGTCCACCGTGAGCAGGTGCTGAAAGCCGCGAAACGGGATCGTGATGAGCTCGAACGTGCGCCCGAGGTCGAAGCTCCGCATGTCGCCCTGCTGCAACCCGACGCGCTGCTGCACGGCCACCGACTCTTCGGCGAGCTTGGCGCGGCATGCTGCCAGCATGCCCTCGGAGAGATCGACGCCCACCATCGTGGCGCCCGCCCTGGCCGAGGGGATCAGCACCCGCCCGGTGCCGCACGCCATCTCGAGAACCGGCCCCCGCGCGGACATCGCCAGGTCGACGTAGAACCCGACGTCCTCACGGAGTCGATACGGCGTGATGTGGTCGTAGAACTCGGCGAAGCGGTCGTACTCAGGACAGCTGGGACTCGGCGGTTGGCGCCCGGCGTCTGCGTCGCTCATGCGCTGTTCTCCTTTCTGACGCGGACGGTCAGCGCGCCAGGGTGAATGCGGATCTCGAGCGGACGCTCGGGGTCGCACGGTTCCCCATCGACATGGAACCGCATGGGTTGCCCGCTGGTCAGCCTGACCTCGCGGACGCGCTGACGATGGACTCTCGTGTCGCGCTCGAGCGATCCGTCGAAGAGTCGCCGCGCGCGCCACGCGTTGACGATCGGGCTCGCATTCCCGACGACCACCATGTCGAGCCACCCGTCGCTTGGCGAGGCACCCGGAGCGATCTGGGCCCCGTTCCCATACTGCGACCCGTTGGCAAACGCCACAATCACGGCCCGCTGTTCGAGGCGCGTGCCATCCGCCTCGATCTGGTACTCCGCCGCCTCGTAGCGCCACAGCGTCTGGGCCGTGACCTTCACGTAGCCGGCAAGGCCGCGCCCGTGGGCGGCCACCTGGTCGAAGACCCAGGCCACGTGCGCATCGAGCCCGACTCCCGAGACGTTGAAGAACAGGCGCCCGGCAATCTCGCCGGCGTCGACTGGCACGTCGCGCCCATCCAGGGCGCACGCGATCGCCGGTTCTGCCTCCAGGGGGAGACCGAGGGCTCGCGCGAGCCCATTGCCGCTGCCGGCGGGCACGATGCCCAGCGGCACGCCGCTCGCGGCCATCGCACGCCCCACCTCGTTGATCGTTCCGTCGCCGCCCCAGGCCACGACGAGCGCTGCACCACGCTCGACTTCTTCCCTGGCCTTCGTGAAGGCGTCACCACGCCCGGTGGTGAGGAGCACGCGCGCCTCTGCTCCGCGGACAGCGATGAGCCGCTCGGCCAGCGAGACGCGCGTGGACAGATCGGCGCGTCGGCGCTTGAGCGCCCCGGCCGCCGGGTTGATGATGACGGCAACGTGCACGTCGCGTCGGTTCCTCGCCCGACCCGGCGGACCGCGTGCACAATCGCGCCGACCCGCCTGAACTCGCATGCTATAGTACCGTGCCGTCGCGTGGTGATCGCGGCTGGCCAAGCACCCTGATGACGGCTCGATGGCTTCGTGGCACGGCGTTCGCGGCACTGGTCGTCGTGCTTGCTTCCGCTGTCTTCCTCACGCTCGACCGTGAGGGCCGCATCCGAGCCAGCCTCGCTGCCCTGAAGTCCGTCGAGCAGACGGCGCAGCGTGCGGCCTCCGCCGGCTACGACATCCGCTCGTCCCAGCAGGCGTACGTCGCGACGGCCCAGAGCGCCGAGTGGTGGCACGGCCGCCTCGTCTCTCACATCGAGGCGCTCGGTCGCGATCTCGGGTCGCTCCGGCAGTTGACCACCGACCCGGGCGCCCTGAACGATCTCGATGCCGCAGCGGCCTCGCTCGACACGTTTGCGCAGGTCGACGAGCGTGCGCTCCGCATGGTCCTGGCGGGACAGGGCGCCGACGCGTCGCTGCTCATCTTCTCCGAAGGGGTCGAGACGATCTCCACGGTGGTGCAGCGGATCGATTCGGCCCGATCCGCCGAGGTCTTGGCCGTGAACGCACGGCTGGCCGTCGAGCGTCGCTCCCAGGGCTCCTTCGTTGCGGCTGCCGCAGCGGTGGCACTGCTCGTTGCAGTGTTCCTGCTGGCCACCGGCCACGCTCGCCCGCGATCTGCCGAGGCGCAGGCAGAAGAGCCACCTGCTGCCAACAAAGGTGCCGTGGTTCCGTCGGCCCAGCCGGTGGACGATCCGGTTGCCGATCGATCGACGGACGCTCCGGCGGCCGCGAGCGACGAGCCACCCCCGATCGTCGACCGTCGGCGCGCGGCTGAGCTGCACGAGGCCGCCGGTCTCTGCACCGATTTCGCGCGCGTCGTCGACGCGCACGAGCTCCCTGGCCTGCTCGCACGTGCGGCCGACCTGCTCGAAGCGTCGGGCCTCATCGTCTGGATGACCGATGCGGACGGCGCGGTGCTCCGGCCGCTGCTCACGCACGGCTATTCCGCCGCGGCCCTGGCCCGGCTGCCGGCCATCGCCCGTGACGCCGACAACGCGACCGCGTCGTCGTTCCGGCGCGCTGAGCTGCGCGCGGTGGAGGCGGCCGACGGATCGCCCGGGGCCATCGTGGCTCCGTTGCTCACCGCCTCCGGGTGCGTGGGAGTCTTGGCGGTCGAGGTGCGCAACGGCCGCGAAGCCAGCGAGCCGAATCGCGCGATGGCCCGCATCCTTGCGGCCCAGATTGCCACGCTGGTCGGGGGCGGCCCGGCACGGGAGGAGATCGCGCCGGGCCAGCAGGCCGTCGGCTAGATCAGGTGCGAATCACGCGCTTCGTGCGCACGCGCTCCGCGGGCGGCTCGACAGCCACCTTCACCGACAACGTCTTCTTGTCGCGTACCACGCCGAGCGTCAGTTCCTTGGCGTCCTCGTTCTTCCAGGTCTCGCGTCGCAGGTCGCCGGAGTCTTCCACGGCGGTTCCGTCGACCGTGGTGATGACGTCTCCGGCCTTCATGCCGGCCTTGGCCGCCGGCGAGTCGGCCGTCACCGAGGTGACGAGCACACCCTGCTTGACGCCGAAATACGCCGCCAGCTCCGGGGTCAGGTCCTGGATGCCGACACCCAGCCTCGGCCCGCGCGTCACCCAGCTGAAGACATTCGGACCGCCTCGCTCGAAGTCGAACTCCGGCGCGACCTGCAACTCGAACTGGCGCTTCTTCAGCTCCTCGCCGGCCTGCTCGGCTTGCTGGCGGGCCTTCTCCAGCTGCTTGCGGACATCCTCGTTCACCATCGGGCTGACGTGTTCGCGGATGATGGCCAGGTCTTCCGGACCGACCATGAAGCGCGTGGCCGACGCGTCGGGTGCAACCGACACGTCCAGGGGCTTGCCGTCCCTGAGCAGGGTCATCTTCACCGACCGGCCCACCGGTGTCTCATCGACGAGCCTCGACAGCTGGCGCGCGCTGCGTACTCGCTCCCCGTCGAAGGCGGTAATCACGTCGCCAGCCTTGAGACCGGCCTTCGCGGCAGGTCCGTCCGCCAAGACGTCCTCGACCACGGCGCCGTTTGTGGCGCCGGCGGGCTTCTGTTCCGCCGACTCCAGGTCCTTCACCGTGACCCCGATGCGGCCGCCCTCGCCAAAGAACCGCATGGCCCGGACGATCGGTTTGTCCCCGGACTGGACGACGACGGCGTGCTGGCTCTCGCGGGGCGCCTGGGCGCTCACCACCACCAGGCCTGCCACGGTCAGCGCGACGAGCACGACGCCAACCACCGAAAATCGCGACACTCGCATACGGCTACCTCCGTCTTCATTCTCATCAGACGACCGAGGGCGACCCGTGGTCGGACCTCGCCCCAGCCGGCAGGTAAGACGGGTCGTCGGGCGGGCCGGTTCATTGACACCCCCCGCAGCCAGTCCCTACACTCGCCCGAACCGAGGCGCCGTCGTGTCCGGCCGCCTCGCCCCGGAGATGCCGACGTGACCTCTGATCCCTCAGCCTCGAAGCCGCCCGCGGCGTCAGCCCGCGAACAGCGGGACCGCCTGCTCGAGATGGCCGATCGTCTCGGCGTGAAGTTCCTGCGCCTCCAGTTCACCGACATCCTGGGGGTCATCAAGAACGTCGAGGTGCCCGACAAGCAGTTCGGCGACGCGCTCGACGGACACATCATGTTCGACGGTTCGTCGATCGAGGGCTTCGTGCGGATCGAGGAGTCGGACATGTACCTGTCGCCCGACCTTTCCACGTTCCGCGTGTTTCCGTGGACGCACAACTCGGGCGAGAAGGTCGCGCGTGTCATCTGCGACGTTCTCAACCCCGACCGCTCGCCGTTTGCCGGCTGCCCGCGACTCACCCTCAAGCGGGTCATCGAACGGGCGCAGCGAATGGGCTATCGCATGATGGCCGGGCCGGAGGCCGAGTTCTTCCTCTTCCAGGCCCAGGACGGGGAGCCCGTGCTCGAGACGCACGACGCGGGCGGCTACTTCGATCTCACGCCCGTCGACAAGGGCGAGGAGGTCCGACGCCAGATCGTCCTGGCGCTCGAGGGCATGGGGTTCGAAATCGAGGCGGCCCATCACGAGGTGGCCGCCGGTCAGCACGAGATCGACTTTCGCTACGACGATGTGCTGGCGACGGCCGACAACATCAGCACGTTCCGGTTCGTGGTGAAGAACGTCGCCATGGCGAGCGGACTGCACGCCACCTTCATGCCCAAGCCGATCTTCGGCATCAACGGCTCGGGCATGCACACCCACCAGTCGCTGCTGGCTGGGGATCGCAACGTGTTCCACGACGACAAGGGGCGGTGGCAGTTGAGCGAGGTATGCCTCAACTACATCGGTGGCCTGCTGCGTCACGCGAGCGGCATGTGCGCCATCACGAACCCGCTGGTCAACTCGTACAAGAGGCTCGTGCCCGGGTACGAGGCCCCCACGAACATCGCGTGGTCCGAGAAGAACCGAAGTCCGCTGGTGCGCGTGCCTGCGCCAAGGGGCGCAGCCACCCGCGTCGAGCTCCGCATGCCCGACCCCTCCTGCAACCCCTACCTCGCGCTGGCCGTGATGCTGGCGGCCGGGCTCGACGGCATCGAGCAGGGCATCGACCCCGGCCCCCCCATCAACAAGAACATCTTCAAGATGAGCCACCGCGAGCGGCGGCACCTGCGCATCGACGAGCTGCCGGCCAACCTCAGCGAGGCGCTCGACGCAATGGAAAAGGACCCGCTCATCCGCGAGACCCTCGGGGATCACATCTTCAAGCACTTCCTCGAGGCGAAGCGTGAGGAGTGGGCCGACTACATCCGCCAGGTCAGCAGCTGGGAGCACGAGCGGTACTTGAAGGTGTACTAGGG
>JAFNAJ010000211.1 GCA_017860085.1 Acidobacteriota bacterium
CGCAAGCTCGTCGGCCGCGCCGAGCGCAGCGTCACCGAGATCACGTGCCACGCGCGTGGCGTCTTCCAGTCGACGGGGCACGGCGGCACGTTGCTGGACGTCGGCGGCCAGGACAGCAAGGTGATCCAGATCGGGCACGACGGCCGCGTGCTCGATTTCGCCATGAACGACAAGTGCGCGGCCGGCACCGGCCGCTTCCTGGAACACACGGCGGCCCGCCTCGACGTGCCACTCGACGAGTTGGGACCCCGGTCGTGTGCCGCCCCGAGCGAGCAGGCCATTTCGAGCACGTGCACCGTGTTCGCCGAGTCGGAGATCATCTCGCTGATCGCCCACGGCGTGCCCCTGGACGGCATCCTGCGGGGCCTCCACCGGTCGCTGGTGAGCCGCCTCGTCGCCATGGTCCGGACGCTGGGCGTGCGGCCGCCGGTGATGCTCTCCGGCGGCGTGGCGCGCAACACGGCCGTGCGGGCCATGCTCGAGCAGGACCTGGGGATCGCCGTGGAGGTGCCGCCGCACCCGCAGTTGATGGGCGCCTTCGGCGCGGCGCTCCTGGCGCTTCACACCTCGGGGTCAGATCTTGATTCTATGCACGGGGCAACTCGAACGCCCGGATTTCAGATCCTGAAATGACGCACGGTGCACAAAATCAAGATCTGACCCCGAGGGACGGCTTACCGGCGCATCTGCTGGGCGCGCTCCGTGGACGGTGGCACGATGCCCTTGATGCGCATGTACGTGGCCAGGTTGCCGTAGTGCTCGTTGACGTGCGAGATGTTGGCCATCAGGAACCGTGCGCGCGGCACCTTGTTCTCGCCCATCGTCACCGTCCTGAGCGCGTCGGCGTCGGTCACCAGGCCGTACACGCCGTCGCAGTAGCCCCTCGCGTAGTCGAGCGCGGCGAGGATCTCGGCCTTGGTCTTCTTGGTCTTCTCGACGCTGTCGGCGACTGGGTTCTTCGCCTCCGCTGCGCGCGCGCAGTAGGACGTCATGGCGTCGGCCACGTGGCCGAGCATCTCTCCGAAGCTGCGCACCTCGGGCGCCGGCCTGAAGGCGTAGAGGTCCTCAGGCACTTTGTTCGCCGAATCGACGACGTTGCGGACGACGCCCTCGTAGAGCGACTTGAGCGTGGCCGAGAGCGGGTTGGCGACCGGATCCACCGGGCTGACCGGCTGCGCGGGCGCGAGGCCGGCCGCCAGAGTGACGAACAACACCGAGAGACAGCTGCGACTCATGGAGCGTCCTCCTGCGAGACACACCGCTGGTCGGACTCCCCTCGGCCGCCAAACGCCCGCCGGCGTTCGGCAAACTCGATGAGCCGCGCGCTGATGCGGTGGTTGAGCGAACCCTCCGGGTAATGGCCGTCGGCGTCTCGCTCGCCTGCCGGCAGGCCCGTCAGGATTGCCAGGCCCTCATCGACGGTCCGCACCGGATAGATGTGAAATCGCCCGTCCCGGACGGCTTCGATCACGTCGCGCCGCAACATCAGGTGCTTGACGTTCGACGAGGGAATCAGCACGCCCTGCGTGCCGTCGAGCCCGCGGGCGCTCGCCACGTCGAAGAAACCCTCGATCTTCTGGTTGACCCCGCCAATGGCCTGGATCTCGCCGTGCTGGTTCACCGACCCGGTCACCGCGAAGCACTGCCTGACGGGCACGCCCGCCAGCGCCGACAGCAGCGCGTACAACTCGCCAGACGAGGCGCTGTCGCCCTCGATGCCCCCGTAGCTCTGCTCGAGCACGATGCTCGCCTGGAGTGAGAGCGGTTGGTCGGTCACGTACTGCGCCGCGAGAAAGCCCGAGAGAATCAGGACGCCCTTCGAGTGCAGCGGCCCGCCGAGCTTCGTCTCGCGCTCGATGTCGATGACCGTGCCCGACCCGATGCTCACCCGCGCCGTGATGCGATTGGGCTTCGCAAAGGCGAATTCGCCGACCTCGATCACGGCGAGCCCGTTCACCTGGCCCACGCGCTCGCCCTCGGTGTCGATCAGGATCGTGTCCTCGAGGATGTCCTCCTGCAGGCGCGCGCGCAGGCGACTCTCCCGGTAGATGCGTCGGTCGATGGCGTGCTGGACATCCTCGGCGCCGACGACTGACGCCCCGCGCTGGGCAGCCCAGTGGCTGGCCTCGAGCATGATGTCCGCCGCGCGCCGCACCTGGGCCGAGAGCTTGCCCGAATGCTCGGCGTGCCGCGAGCTCTCTTCGATCAGGCGCGCGAGGCCGCCACGGTCCACGGGCTGAAGCCCCTCCTGGCGTGCCAGCGTGCCGAGCAACTGGGCGAACAACCGATCATTGGCCGGCGTGCGGTCCATGCGGTCGTCGAAGTCGGCCGCCACCCTGAAGAACTCGGCGAAGTCGGGATCGGCCGCGAGCAGCCAGTAGTAGATCCAGCGCTCGCCGATGAGGATCACCTTGAGGTCGAGCGGGATCGGCTCGGGCTCGAGTGTCGCCGTCCGTACCACCGAGTAGGCCTGCCCGATGGGCTCGATGCGGATCTCCTGCGCCTCGAGCGCCTGCTTGAGCGCTGGCCACGCGAAGGGCTGCGACAACACCTTGTGGGCGTCGAGCACGAGGTACCCTCCGTTGGCCCGGTGCAGCGCACCACTGCGGATGAGCCCGAAGTCGGTGACCAGGGCGCCCTGCTGCGCGAGGTACTCGACCTCGCCCACGAGGTTCTGGTAGGTGGGGTTCTCCTCGAACACGAGCGGCGCACCAGTCGTGCCGGCGTGGTCGACGATGAGGTTGACGGCGTAGCGGCGCTTGGCGGGCAGGTCCTTCGACGGCTGCCCCGCCGATGTGCCGGCGTGTGCTGACGCCACGGACTCGGCCGACGTCTCGCCACCTCCGACGAAGAGTGACACGTTGTCGATGAGGTCCGACTGTACGCGCACCAGGTACGCCACGACGCCCAGCACGTCGGCGTACTTCTCCACGAGGTCGTCGATCAAGTTCCCTGCCGCCAGCAGCGAGATCTCGCGGTCGAGCGCCTTCACCTTCTCCCGCGCCTCCCGGGCCAGCCGCGGCATCGCCTTCATCGCGGCCTGGACCTCGTCGGTCACCTCCTGGGTACGATCCGCCAGGAGCCTGCGCTCGTCCGGGGAGAGCGCTTCGATCTCCTCGGGTGACAGTGGCTTGTCGTCGTGGATGGGTGCGAATGCAATGCCGGCGGGTGTCTGGACGATCGCGATACCCTTCGCGCGGGCCCGCTCGGTAATCTCCTGGACGCGCCGCGCCTGGCCCTTGCCAAACTCCTCCTCGATGGCCTGGCGCCTCGACCGGTACTCATCGCTCTCGAAGGCCGCGGGAATCGTCGTGTAGGCCTCTTCCACCAACCGGGCCATGTCCTCGCGGAACTCGCGCCCGCGACCCGCAGGCAACGCGATCGCGATCGGCCTCCGCGGTTCGTCGAAGTTGTTGACATAGCACCGGTCTGGCGGCGTCGGTTGCTCGGATACCCGCTGCACCAGGTAGCGCCGGACGAAGCTGTGGCGGCCCGTGCCCGGCGGCCCAAGGACGAACACGTTGAAACCGCGCCGACGCATCGCGACCCCGAATTGCACCGCCTCGACCGCGCGGTCCTGGCCCACCATCACCGTCAGGTCCGGCAGGTCGGCGGTGGTCTCGAAATCGAACGCGTCCGGGTCGCAGCGGCGGTACAGCTGGTCGGCCGTGAGCGGCGTGGCCGGCATCACGACTCACCCGTGACGGACCTGGGCTCGATGTGACTCGTCCCACTTGCGAGCGGCGTAGTCGGCCACCCGCGCCTGTTGTTCGATGAGCGCCTTGCGGCTGATGTCCTGGCCGAGCGCTTTCCCTTGCCGTTCGCGACCCGCGGTCTTGTAGTGGTCGGGATGCACGTTGTGCTTCGACATGAGAAACCTCCTTCCCGGTGCTCGCTCCGAGCGCCGGGAGTGCAGGCTCACGCTGTGGAGAAGCGAAGGTGCGCGCCCACGTGCCCGACGTGGGCGAGCAGCACGGGGTCGCCCACACACGTCACCGCGGCCCCCGTCCGGCGGGCACGGACGACGAGCTCGTTGCCCACGACCGCGGTCACGCGCGTGTCGGGGCTGCCGTCCACCGGGAGATCGACCGTGGTGCGCTGGCAGACGGGGACGAGTGGCACGGGAACGTGCGACGCGAAGGCCTGGCCGCTGGCCGAGATCACCAACTCGTGCACTTGACCGCGCTCGAGCGCCTCGAACACCGGCTCGATGCCAAGCACGGCCTGATCACGGGCCAGCGCGCGGTCGGTGAGCGTGGTGGCCCGCTGTCGGTCGCGCCGCACCCGGTAGTCGGCGAAGGCGCGCTCGGCTTCGTGCATCACGTCGTGGTCGGTCGCGCGCATGTCGATGTGCAACGTGGCAATCACTCGCTCCCTGAGGCGCGCCGGCAACTGGTCCTGCAAGAGCGGGAGGATGACCTCGTCGCCCGCCAGGGCCAGGTGACGAACGCCCTCGTCGCGCACGATCTGGTCGAGCGCATCGACGACGGCCTTGGCGTGGAGGAGGTGTGAGTGATCGGCATGCCGCTGATAGCGGATTTGCGACCACCCGCCCATGGCCGGACGCGGCACCTTCGGGCTTTCCACCGCCTCGTGCCGGACACTGGTTCCGAGGCTGAACACGTACAGCCGCGCCTGGTGGGTGTCGGCCACCACGGCCGCGTGCGACGGGTGCTCGTCGAGCACGCAGGCGAGCGGCAGCACATGGGGTACCGAGCCAACCACCAACATGTGGCTGGGAAACGCGACGTCGAGCTGCGTCGCGTCGAAGACACCTTGGGCGGCACAGGCGAAGAGGGCGATGCCGTTCGCCCTCGGACGCACCTCGTTCTCAAGGTAACGCTCGATGCGCGCGGCATCCAGATCGTAGCTCTCCCGGTCGGGCGAGCGGACCTCGAACGCGTGCGCGCGGGCCTTCAGCGCCCGCCGGACGAACCGATCGAACTCGTCACGTCCCTGCGGACCCGGACGGGCATCGAGATACAGGCTGAGAAAAGGATACGAGGTGGCGTCCCGCGCCGCCAGTCGATCGAGCAACTCGCGGGGTGATGCCATGACTGCACCTCATGAGACGAGGGGCGCGTGCACGAGGTTGATGGGGGTACCTGCATCCTAATGCCAGGGGGACGAGGACGCAAGGACGAAGGCTCCGTGCCCGGCGCTTGGAGACAGCCGGGATTCGGGGCGCGGGCCGAGGATTCTGGTCGCTGCGAGGCGTTTCCCGATTCAAGCCGTGCGGGCCGTGTGCCGATCTGGCGAGTGGAGGCGTGAACCAGGCACCGCGATGCAGCACACCGATTCCCCTTCAGACAGCCAGCCGCCAGCACGCTCGGGCGAACTCCGACTGACGGACATTCTCGCGCACCGGTCCAGCGTGCTCTGGCACGAGGCCGT
>JAFNAJ010000212.1 GCA_017860085.1 Acidobacteriota bacterium
GGCCGCTCGGGTCGCCCAGGGCCAGGCGGCCACGAGCGGGAACACCGCCAGGGATTCGGCGCCAGTGAGCATCAGCAGCACGCCAACGGGCCAGACGCGGAGAGCCCCGCGGTTGATCCCCCGCACGGTGAGGAGCACGACACCGAGCGCCAGTGGCAGCAGCGCGACGTAGGGAGACCACATGCCCACGGACGACCACACGGCCGATGAACAGGCGAACGCCAACGCGGCGCCCGTCACACTGAGCGGGTGGAATCCGAACTCGGCGAGCAGCCACGAGAACAGCAGCACCGCCGAAAGGTAGCAGGCCACGGGGAACCATGACGCCCGTGGCCCCGCCGGCGTCCCACCCGCCAGGCGCGCCGCGGCGGACGAAACGGACGCCACGGTGATGGTGTGTGCGCCGAGTTCGGGAAAGACGATCTGGCTCCATGCCGGCTCGTGTGGAGCGTAGCGGTGGCTGGGTCCGGGCAGCGGCGATCGTCCCCGGAGAGCGTCTGGCGCCACCAGTCCGACGCAGAGCACGACGACCGCCATCACCGCGGGCGGCCAGAGGACTGCCGAGAAGAGCGGGTGACGGGTCCCAGTCATGTCCACGAGCTGCGGACGGGAGGCTTGGCGCGCGATATGTTACATTACCGCCGCGTTTGTCCCTGCCCTGACCGCACCTGCCCGTGCCTCCAGTTGCCTTCGCGGCCTCCCCGCCCGTTGCGCCCCGGACGGCGTCGGCGATCGCCTGGTCCCTGGCCTTCGGACTGACGGTCGGGATCACCCTGGCGCGGTCGGTCATCCCCATTATCTGGACGCACCAGTTCAACGCCGATGAGGCCATCTTCGGCCTGATGGCCACGCATCTCGTCGACGGGCGAGCGTTCCCGCTGTTCATGTACGGCTCGCCCTACATGCTCGGGGCCGAGGCCTGGGCGGCTGCCCCCTTCTTCGCCATTGCCGGGCCCAGCGTCGCCGCGCTCAAGCTGCCGCTGCTCGTCGCCAACATCGCGATCGCCTGGCTCCTCTTCCGCATCTTGCACAAGGATGCGGGTCTCACGCCTGCCGCTGCGCTCGTCGCATCACTGCCCTTCACGATCGCAGCGCCCTTCGTGTCGATCGGCACCTACATGGAGGTGAGCGGGGGCAACGTCGAGCCCTGCCTCTACGTGCTCCTGCTGTGGATGCTCCGCCACCGGCCCTGGTGGTTCGGCCTCGTGCTGGGATTGGGCTTCGCGCATCGGCAGTTCACCGCGTACGGCGCCGCGGCACTGCTGTGCCTGCAGGCGATGGACCGGTCGTTGCTCCGCAAGGCCACGCTGGAGCGTTGGCTGATCGTGGCGCTGGCCGTCGCCCTCGTGTGGGAGGCCATCGCGCTGCTGCGTGTCTGGTCGAGTCCGATGGGTCCCGGGACCTCGTGGACCGCCGACGACCGGGCGGCGTTCGACGCGGCGGCCGGCTTCGCGTGCGTCGCGCCGTCGACATTTGCGGGCGGCATGCGCGCGTTCGTCGTCGAGGGCTTGCCGCTCATGCTTGGTCTCGAGACGCAGCCCCGGCTGGCGGCAGCGTTGGCGATCGCGCTCGTGCTGGGCTTCGTGAGGATCGTGTGGGTATCGACCCTGATGCGGGGTGCGCAACCCGTTCTCGCGCAGAGCGCCCCGAGCGCCTACATCGCGCTCGTTGGATTGTTTTCCGTGACGGGATACGTGGCCCTCAGGTGCGGCACCGTCAACCCCGCGACCTTGCGCTACGCCTTGCTCGCGCCCTTTCTCTTCGTGGGCCTCGCGTCGCTCTTCTTCCGGCTCGAGCCCTCGCGCTGGGGACGCCTGGCCGCCGCGCTCGTCGTGGTGGCATGGGCGATCGTGCCGGCTGCGCAGCACGCCGCGCTCGTCCGCGGCTACCTGCGCGAACCCCCGGTGCATTGGCGCAGCCAACTGGCCCGGCACCTCGAATCGCGCGGCATCCGGCATGCGATCGGCGACTACTGGGACGCCTACGTCGTGACGTTCCTCTCCAGGGAGCAGGTGCGCGTCGCGTCCGACACCCACGTTCGCATCACCGAATACCAGGACGAGTTCGACCGGCAGCCCGGTGCCCGGTGGCGGATCTCGCGCAGGCCATGCCCTGCAGGCGGATACGAGGCCGTGCCCGGCGCCTTCTGGATGTGTCCGATTTCGCCGTAGCCGGTGGCCGGAGCACCTGCTAAAGTGCTCCCATGAATCCTGCCGTCATCATCTCTGCCGTGCGCACGCCGACCGGCAAGTTCCTCGGCGCGCTCAAAGACCTCACCGCTCCCCAGCTCGGCGCGATGGTCGTTCGCGAGGCCGTCGCCCGCGCCCGCATCGACCCGGCCAGCGTCGACGAGTGCATCATGGGCAACGTCGTCGGGGCCGGCCTTGGTCAGGCCCCCGCACGCCAGGCCGCGCTGCGTGGTGGTCTGCCAGAACACGTTGCGGCGATGACGATCAACAAGGTCTGCGGGTCGGGCCTCAAGAGCGTCATGCTCGCCGCGCAGGGCATCGCCGTCGGCGACGTCGACGTTGTCGTGGCCGGCGGGATGGAGTCGATGAGCAACTGTCCCTACATCCTCCCACGCGTCCGCGAGGGCCTGCGGATGGGCAACGGGCAGGTGCTCGACACGATGATCTCCGACGGCCTGTGGTGCGCCTTCGACGACTGGCACATGGGCAACACCGGCGAAGCCGTGGCCGAGCGCTACACCGTGACCCGCGAGCAGCAGGATGCCTACGCGGTGGAGAGCCATCGCCGCGCCGCGCACGCGACGCGCGAGGGCTGGTTCGCCGACGAGATGCTGCCGATCGCCATTCCGCAGAAGAAGGGCGACCCGCTGGTCGTCGACCGCGACGAGGGGATCCGCGAGGACACGTCGGTCGAGAGCCTCGCCAAGCTCAAGCCCGCGTTCAAGAAGGACGGCACCGTGACCGCCGGCAACGCGCCCGGTGTCAACGACGGGGCGTCGGCCCTTGTCGTCATGTCGGCCGCGCGGGCCGCCTCGCTTGGCCTCACCCCGCTCGCTCGCATCGTCGGCCAGGCCACGAGCGGCCTGGCTCCCAAGTGGGTGATGATGACGCCCGTCGAGGCCGTGAAGCGCCTGCTGACGAAGGTCGGTTGGACCATCGATCAGGTCGACCTGCTCGAGTTGAACGAAGCGTTCTCCGTGCAGGCGGTCGCAGTAATGCGCGAACTGGGGATCGCGCCAGACCGCGTGAACGTGCACGGCGGCGCCGTTGCGCTCGGCCACGCGATCGGGGCCAGCGGTGCCCGAATCCTCACGACCCTGCTCTACGCGATGAAGCGGAGGGACGCCAGGCGCGGCGTCGCCACGCTGTGCCTGGGCGGGGGCAACGGGGTTGCGCTCGCGGTCGAGCGGGACTGAGCGGCAAGGGGCTCGATGCTCGGCATTCGGCGTTCGGCAGTGCCGTTGGCCGATAGGCGCCAGGCGTCAGCCGTAGCGCGAGTACGTCGGTAGCGCAGTGGTGGGGCGCCCTCATCGGTAGCGCAGACCTTCAGGTCTGCGCCCTGTGCAGCGGTAGGGCGGACCTTCAGGTCCGCCGCGCTCGTTCTGGCTCGCGGCCGGGAGGCGGATGATGTCCCAGATTGATTCCATCAAGACCGTTGGCGTCGTCGGATCGGGCACCATGGGCAACGGCATCGCGCAGGTCTTTGCGCAGCACGGGTTCAGCGTGCGCCTCGTCGACGTGTCGCAGGCCGCGCTCGACCGGGCCCGCACGTCGATCGACAAGAGCCTGTCGAAGTTCGTCGAGAAGGGGAAGCTCACCCCCGCCGATCGCGACGCGTCCCTGGCGCGCCTCTCCACCTCGACCTCCGTCGACTCGCTGGCCGATGCCGACTTCCTCGTCGAAGCGATTTACGAGAATGCCGAGGCGAAGCGCTCGCTGTTCGCGTCGCTCGACGCGATGACGCGGCCCGAGGTGATCCTCTCGTCCAACACCTCGTCGATCTCGATTACGCTGCTCGGCGCTGCCACCAAACGTCCCGACCGCGTGCTCGGCATGCACTTCATGAACCCCGTGCCGATCATGACGCTCGTCGAGCTCATCCGCGGCCAGGCCACGTCGGACGCCTCGATGACGATGGCCACCGCGTTGTGCGCGACGCTGGGCAAGACCGCGGTCGAGGCCGCCGACTACCCCGGCTTCATCTCCAATCGGATCCTGATGCCGATGATCAACGAGGCGGTCTACGCCGTGATGGAGGGCGTGGGGACCCCCGAGGCCATCGACACGGTGATGAAGCTGGGGATGAACCACCCGATGGGCCCGCTCACGCTCGCCGACTTCGTCGGCCTCGACGTGTGCCTCGCGATCCTCGAGGTGCTGCACGACGGGCTTGGCGACCCGAAGTACCGGCCGTGCCCGCTGCTCCGGCGCATGGTGGCCGCCGGATACCTGGGCCGAAAGAGCGGCCAGGGGTTCTACACGTACTGACACGGTAGTACTGACACCGTAGCGCGCACCTTCAGGTCCCGACACGGTAGCGCGGACCTTCAGGTCCGCGCCGCCTTGGTGCCGCGTCGCTCGCCGCCCGGTGTCCTCGGCGCACGTGTCCGGCGCTCGCCGCGCGCCTTCGTAGCGCAGACCTTCAGGTCTGCGCCGCGCCGGCGGGCCGTCGCTCTCCGCGCGGCGTTCTCGCCCACCACACGATCGTCAGCGCGCTGCCGAGAATGCCCACCTCGATGGCGAGCATGCGCACGACCCGCAGCCAGAAGTCCGGCAGCCAGAATCGCCGATCGACCGGCGCGAAGAGACCCACCCCCGCCAGGTAGAAATCGCGCGAGAACGGCCACAGCGCCATGATGCCGATCGGGACCGAACCGTCGGTGCCCAGCCAGTCGAGCAGGATGTGCGACGCATAGGCCGCGCCCACCGCGAGCGCCGTCACCACGTTTGCCGCCCGCTCGGTCCGGCCCTTCCACGTGAACCAGGCAAACGCCACGCCACTCACGACGAGTGCGGCGCCAACGCTGTGCGAGTAGGTGCTGTGGGTGCCGAAGAGGAAATCGAAGTCGGCGAGCAGTCCGAGCAATCCGAATGCGAAGGCGGAGCTCCTGACGTCTGACGCACCGATGATCGAGCGGAGCGGCGCGCGGCGCGCGCCTTGTGACACCGCAGGCGCGCCGCCCACGAGCCAGCCAGCGATCACGCCTCCCATCGCGTGTCCGAGCGGACTCGGCATCCGACCACGCTACCAGCCGACCGCTCCTCGCCGCAACCCAGGCGGGGTCAGCCCCGGCGGTCGAATAGCACGCTCTCGATGGTAAAGAAGAAGCTCGAGGTCTCGATCTCGAGGAAGGAGGCCTGGAAGCGCCACAGCTCGTCGATGCGCGCCGAGAACTCCTCTTCCTCGGCGGCCTCCAGG
>JAFNAJ010000213.1 GCA_017860085.1 Acidobacteriota bacterium
ACCCAGGCCGGCACCACGGTGATCGTCCTGTTCACCATCTGGAGCCTGGTCGTCTCGTTCTGCGACGCGGCCCTCAAGCCGCTCTTGCTCGGCCGCGGCATCGAGCTGCCGGTCGGAGTGATCCTGATCGGCGCCATCGGCGGGCTCATCCTGCACGGCCTGATCGGGCTGTTCGTGGGCGCGGTCGTGTTCTCGATCGGCTACCGGCTGTGGGGCACCTGGATGGCCCAAGCCGCTCCCGCCCCTGCAGCCGGGCCAGCGCAGACGGGCTAGCGGCTACCGGTCGCCGGGCGGCGGTTTCGAAACGCCGCCTCATGCTCAGCTGACGAAGGACGTACGGAACGCCACGCTCGCTGCCCAGCCGGAACGAATCGACCAGCCGACTCCGAGATCATGGACATCGGGACGCCCTCGGATGCCTCACCTGCCGCACGCAGGAGCTGGAGGACGAGGTCACGGGGGGCGGCAGGGTGAGGAGGAGCCGGTGGCAGCCGATTCCAGAACCACACGGGGCGGCCTGTTTTCCGGCAGCTGGTTCGTGCGCGAGAGGCAAACCTATCGTGTAGTATATCTCCCGACCGTCAACTGAAAAGGAGAGAATCAACCATGGACGCCCTGAGGAATCGACTGGTCGACATTCTGTCCCGGACCTGGTGGCTGCTGCTGTTGCGCGGCCTCGCAGCGATCGCGTTTGGCACCCTGACCTGGTTCCGGCCGGGGATCTCGCTCGCGGCGTTGGTGCTGCTCTTTGGCGTGTACGCCCTGGCGGACGGCGTCCTCGGCGTCGGGACCGCCATCTCGGGACGCAAGGAGCACGAGCACTGGTGGGTCCTGCTCCTCTGGGGGCTCGTCAGCATCGGCGTCGGGGTGCTGGCCTTGCTGGCGCCCGGGATCACCGCACTCGCGCTCCTGTTCTACATCGCCATCTGGGCGATTGCCGCGGGCGTTCTCGAGATCGTGGCCGCGATCCGTCTGCGCAAGGAGATCGAGGGGGAGTGGCTGCTCCTTCTCGGTGGCCTGGTGTCGGTCGCGTTCGGCCTCATCCTCATGGCGCGTCCGGCTGCGGGCGCTCTCGCCGTGCTCTGGCTGATCGCAGGATTCGCGGTGGTTTTCGGCGCCCTTCTCGTCATCCTTGCGTTCAGGGTGCGCACCTTCGGCAAGAGGGTTGCAGGCGCGGCATGAACGAGGCATGACCGAGCGAGCCGAACCGCGCTCCCCTGGCGACGGCCAGTGGCTGCTGCTGATCATCTTCTCGGTGATGGGCGGGTTGCTGTTCGCCCTGGGGGGCCTCGCTGACGGTCCGCTCGTGTTCGGGATCTGCTCGGCGTTGCTCCACCTGTACCGGCTCGAGCTCGAGGTCTACCTCGAACGGCAGGCGGCGCCCTGACCGCCGCGCGGGCGTGGTGGAGGAGGAGGTAGGCATGACAACACAATCACCCGACGGCAGATCGCTGGCCCAGGGTCCGCCCGAGGCGGCAGCCGTGCCGCCGAAGCCGCGCCGCGCGCATCGACTTTGGGGCCGCGTCAGCCTGGTCGTGCTGCTCTTCCACGTTCTCGGGCTCCTGTCCTCCATGCACGCGGTGATCAACAGCCGCAGCGCCCAGGGTGCGATCGCCTGGGGCGTCAGCCTGAACACCTTCCCGTACGTCGCCGTTCCGGCGTACTGGGTCCTCGGACGGCGCAGCTTCCAGGGCTACGTCGAGGCGTGGCGCGACCGGGAGGAGGAGGTCGAGGAGTTGCACACGACGATGCGCTCGCGCCTCGCCCCGTTCGTGGTCGACAGCGTGGAACGGATCCCGGACTATGAGGCGCTCAAGCGTCTCTCCCGCACCCCGTATCTGCGCGGCAACGACGTGGACCTGCTGATCGACGGGGCGGCGACGTTTGACAGCATCTTCGCGGGCCTTGCGCAAGCCCAGCAGTACGCGTTGGTCGAGTTCTACATCGTCCACGACGACGGGCTCGGCCGGCGGCTCCAGGCGGCGATGGCCGACTGCGCCCGGCGCGGCGTCGAGGTGTACTTCCTCTACGACGAGGTTGGCAGCCACAACCTGCCGGGCTCGTACCTGTCAGCGCTCGAGGCGGCCGGGGTCAGGCAGTCGAAGTTCAACACGACCCAGGGGGCGCACAACCGCTTCCAGATCAACTTCCGAAACCACCGCAAGATCGTCGTCGTCGACGGCCAGGTCGCGTGGATCGGCGGCCACAACGTGGGAGACGAGTACCTGGGGCTCGATCCCGAGGTCGGGCACTGGCGTGACACGCACGTCCGCATCGAAGGGCCCGCGGCGCAGGTCGCCCAGACGGTGTTCCTCGCCGACTGGTACTGGGCGACCAGAACGGTCCCGTCGCTCGAATGGCAGCCCCGCGCCGCGCCCGGGGGGGGCGACGTCATGGCAATGGTGCTGCCGATCGCGCCGACAGATCGCCTCGAGACGGCGGAGCTCTTCTTCATCCACGCGCTCAACGCCGCCCGCGAGCGGATCTGGATCGCGACGCCCTACTTCGTGCCGGACGAGGCGGTGATGGCGGCCCTGCGGCTCGCCGCGATGCGGGGCGTCGACGTCCGCGTCATCGTGCCCGACAAGTCGGACAACCTAGTCAGCGACCTGGCGACGCGCTGGTTCGCCAGCGAGCTCGCTGGCGTGGGCATCCGGTTCTACCGGTACAACGACGGCTTCCCGCATCAGAAGGTCGTCCTCGTGGACGGCGACATCGCCTCGGTGGGGACCGCCAACTTCGACAACCGCTCGTTCCGGCTGCAGTTCGAGGTCAACGCGGTGTTCTACGACGCGCCATTCGGCCGCAAGGTCGAGGCCATGTTGGTCGAGGACATGGCGCGCTCCGCTGCCTGGGAACCGGAGGTCTTGAGCGAGGAGCCACTGCCGAAGCGCCTCGCGGTATCGGTGGCGAGGCTCACCGCGCCTCTACTGTAGTTGCCGCCACCAGGCGGTGGAAAGTGGGCAGGTCCGGAGTCAGGCCCCCAAGCTGTCCACGACCGCCGCGGCAAAGCCGGCCGGGAAAGCGACGACCGAGGCCTTTCGGTCAACGGCCACCCGCTGACGAATCCAGGGGAACTGTCGTGCGAGATCGATCTCGCCCGAGACGCGGTACGCGTCGTCAGCGCGCGCGGCGTGAGCGATCTGCACCGTCTCAAGGTCGTCGCCGCGTGCACCGGTCGAACGGAGGCCGAGCCGTGCGCCGGCGGCGTCAGAACGTGAACACGGCCTCGACGACCGGCCCGCCGAAGCCGTACTTCACAAGGTAATCCCCCCCTGCCCGACCGCTCTTCTCGATCCTGTAGTTGGTGGCGTAGAAGCCTGCCCTGACACCGAAGTTGGGATTGAAGTAGTAGGCGACCGACGTCTCAATCTGGCTCAGGCTACCGTCATAACCCGAGATCGTGGCCGCGAAGTAGTTGCCCTGCGCCTTCCAGAACAGTCGCTTGGTCAGCGTCATCTCGAAGTGGGCGCCTACCAACGGGACCGGCACGGTCGTGCTCAAGCTCTCCGAGAGGGTCGCGGAGGCGGTCCCCCCGCCGGCGATGCGACCCTCGCCGGACAGCGTGGTGTCGGACCGCAGGCAGCTCACGCCGCCGTTGAGGCCGAAGACGACGTTCCCATTGTTGAAGAAGGAGTACTTGTAAACACCGTTCAGCATCTTCCCGGACTCGTCGCTCGAGACGGTCAGGCCAACGTCATAGATGACATCGCCCCACTCGATCTGTCGCTCGATCGTTGTTGAGCGCGATCGGCTCCAGCCCACGTAGGACAGGTGGACCTGGTGGCGGGCCGAGAAGCGGTAGAATCCGGCGACCACCAAGTTGACCTGGTTCTCCGGCAGGCGGGGGTCCGCCTCGAGGTCAATCTCCGTGCCGGTCTCCCCTACGGAAGCGTCGAGACGGACATTGGCGTCAAATGTCTGCCAGAAGCTCCCGACGTTGAAGCCCCATCGGTCCGGGACGCCGCGCAACGCCTCCCGTTCCGCCTCAGTCGCCACCGACTGCGCCCAGGCCGGCGCTGCCACCGCCGAGACGAGAACGACCAGCACCAGAACCGACCTCCGCATTTCGCTGCTCCCTTCATCAACGAGTTTCGCACACCTCGCTCCCTCCAATGTCTCACCCACGTCCCACGAGACGTGATCCGGGGAGCCTCATCTCTCGGGTCCACCGCGGCATCGATGCCCTCAGTAATACCAGCGGGCGACGATCGCGAACGCCCAGAGGCCGCCCTCCTCGGGGAGGCGATCGTACTGCCACGCCACTGAGGGCTCGGCCCGGAAGTGCTTTGTCAGCATGATCTCGGCGCCGAGCTGGTAGAGCTGCCGCGCCCAGCTGTCGTAGCGTGTGTCGTAGAAGGTCTCGGCCTGCAGGTACACGTTGGACGTGTGTCCCAGCCACGTGAAGTCGCGGTTCAGCTCGCCCCGGAGGCGGTATCGGGTCGAGTACTCGTCGTCGATCCAGCGCAGGTCGGCCCGCCCGCGCAACTCGAACAGGAAGCCAGCCGGCAAGTAGGCCCTGCCATGGAGGGCGACGATTCCTCTGTCCTCCGGGGTCGACCTGACCTCGCCGGAAGCCTTGAAGACGTGGTCGTAGCCGATCCGGGCCCAGGCGTACCTTTTTCGCCGCCAGTCCTGGTCCTCCCTCCACTCATCTTTCCCTATGAGGGTGACCTTCCGCTGGAGCGGTTTGAACGTGAGGTCGAAGTACGCCGCGAGATCGAGGGTCTGGAACTCCGACTCCTTCCCCTCGGCGTATGCCGCGACGAAGTAGAGCCTCGTCGTGTCTCCGAGGCGCGTGTAGAGATCGAGCTCAGGCCAGAACTCCCAGGGATCGCCGGCGAAGGCTGACCCGCTGACCAGCAGCAGTGCAAGGACGACTCCCTTCACGATCCGGGAGAAACGCCTGATGCTCTCCCGCAGGGATTGGGATCGGAAGGGTGCCCCACTCAACTTCGTGCGATCCTCATCACAAGGCGAACGTAACACACAACTCCGGACCCTGATAGGTCGCGCCCATGTCGAAGCGCTCGTGGATGCTCTTGATCAGGTACGGCCGAAGACCGGGGCGGAAGGTCAGCTCGTTGGTCCGCAGGTCGTCGGTCTGCATGGTCATGCCGACGGTCACCTCGCCGGTGAGGTCGATCCAGGGGCTCGGGTGGTATTCGACCATCGGCGTGATGTCGAGGGTTCGCCACCCCGGCTCCCCGGAGACCAGGACCTTCGGCTCGAAGTCGAAATCGAGGAGAAGCTCCTCGCCGCGGACCCAGCCGATCGTGAAGTTCGCTCACGCCTGGGTCTCAGGGTCGTCCGCGACGGCAAGCAACGCCGCGAGCACGAGCAGCACCAACTCCGACGCGCGGAAAGCGCCCC
>JAFNAJ010000214.1 GCA_017860085.1 Acidobacteriota bacterium
GGAGAAGCTGAGCGCACGGGGTGCGGGGTCATCGTGGCGGCCAACAAGTGGGACCTCGTGAGAGGGAAGTCGCCGGACTTCGCAAAGACCTTTGACGAGGAATTGCGGCGGCAGCTCAAGTTCCTCGACTATGCGCCCTTGCTCCACATCTCCGCGCTCACCGGGGAGCGCACGCCGAAGCTGCTCGAGATGATCGACAAGGTGGCCGAGTCGAGGACGAAGCGGGTGCCGACGGCCGAGCTCAACCGGTTTCTCGAGCAGGTGACCGCGGCGCACCCGCCGGCGAGTCCTGGCAAGCGCGAGGTCCGAATCCTCTACGGCGCGCAGACCGGCGTGAAGCCGCCGACGTTCGTGCTGTTCACGAACGTCGCGACGAAGTTCCACTTCTCGTACGAGCGGTTCTTGGTGAATCGCCTCCGCGAGGCGTTCGGCTTCGTGGGCACGCCCGTGCGCGTGCTCGTCAGACGGCGGTAGCCTGCGTGCTATACTCGCGTGTTCCCGCTGATGCACGTGACGGTTTTCCGATGAGCGACCTCCAGCCGGACATCGTCATTCCCGACCGCCCGGCGTTCAAGGCGGCGGAAGTGTGCGAGCTGTTGAAGGTGCAGCCGTACGTCCTCCGCACGTGGGAGAACGAGTTCAAGGAGCTGGGCGTTGCCAAGAGCGCGGGGGCGCCTCGCGTCTATCGCAGGAAGGACGTCGAGCTGGCCGTTCGCATCCGTCAGCTCGTCTTTGGCGACGGGCTCACGCTGGCCGGCGCGCGGCGACGCCTGGAGAGCGAGCGCCCGCCCGAGCCCGAATCGGAGCTCGACATCGCCGAGGTCGTCGAGGCGCCGACCGAGCAGGTCGCGACTTCGCGGAAAGGCCTGGACGTCGAGGCGAGAGCGCGGCTGCGAGGCGTGCGCGACGACTTGCGCGCGCTGCTCGTCGAGTTGTCCACGCCGGGATCGCCCGATTCGCCGGCGCGAGCCGAACCGCATCCCACTGCGGTGACCGAGCCAGAGGCGACCACGCCGGTGCGTGAGTTCACGCTCGAGCCGCTCGCGGTGGAGCCCCACCTCGGGGACGACGATGAGCGGGTCGTGCCGGTGGAGGTGGGGAAGGGGAAGCGGAAGCGCCGGGGCGCGTAGCATCGGCCGCCGCGCATATCAGACGGGCTCGTGTTGCGATGAGGGGCGTGGGTTCTAGGGTAGAATCGTTCGTGTCGGGATGTAGCGCAGCCTGGTAGCGCACCTGAATGGGGTTCAGGGGGTCGCGAGTTCGAATCTCGCCATCCCGACCAAGTTTGACGAGCCGGGCTAACGGTGGGCTAACACCGGAGCCCGGCTCGCCGTGTCTTTGGGGCTTGGGGTCAGGTCTTGAATGTCGACATTTTTCACACCTGGCACTTCCGCTCCGCGTGCGGCGTCAGGTTCGTTTCGCCCTAGCGCTCCCTCGCCGGCGGCGGGACCCTGCTGAGGTCCGATGATGGGGCGCTCGTGGTCGCCGGGTCGGCGACCCGCTGGGTGCAGAGCGCCAAACGCCTGGATGCGGGATTTGCGCACCAGGTCGGCGCAGCGCTGGAGGAAGAGCCGCGGGACCGGTCCGGCTGATCTCCCGGACCTGGTGCATCACCGCTCGACGATCGTGCCTGCCTCTCCATCGACCGCGCGCTCGAGATCGTCCGGACGGGTGACGATGGCACGACGGCCGCCGGCCTCGAGGTAGTTGACGATGGCCCGCACTTTCGGGGCCATGCTGCCTTCGCCGAACTGCCCGTCGGCGAGATGGCGCCTGGCTTCGTCGAGCGTCATGCGGTTGATGGGCCGCTCGCGTGGCGTGCCGAAGTCGAGGGCAATTCGCGATACAGCGGTGGAAATGACGAACTGATCGGCCTGCAGGGCGATGGCGAGCAGCGCCGACGCGAGGTCCTTGTCGATCACCGCTTCCACGCCGTGCAGTTCGCCGCGGGCATTTCGGACGACCGGGATGCCGCCGCCGCCCACGGCGGTCACGACGAAACCGGCGCGCACCAGCGTGCGGATCGCCTCGATCTCCACGATGGCGAGCGGGTCGGGGCTGGGAACGACGCGGCGCCATCCCCGGCCGGCATCCTCGCGAATCGTCCACCCTTCCTGGGCGGCTCGTGCGTGGGCCGTGGCTTCGTCCATGAACGACCCGATCGGCTTCGTGGGGCGGGTGAAAGCCGGGCTGTCGGCGGCCACTTCAACCTGCGTGACCACGGCCACCGCCATCTTCGCCAGGCGCCGCCTCGTGAACTCGTTTTCGAGGGACTGCTGGATCATGTAGCCGATGGCGCCCTGCGTGTCGGCATCGCACGAGTCGAGCGGGACCGGGTGCAGCTCGTGGAGCGCCAGCTCCGAGCGCCGGACGATGAAGCCGACCTGCGGACCGTTGCCGTGGGTGACGACCACCTGGTGGCCCGCGGCGACGATCTCGGCGATGTGCCGGCACGTCTCACGCGCGAGCACCCACTGGTCCGGCACCGTGCGGTGCTGTTCGTCACGGATGAGCGAGTTCCCGCCGATGGCGAGGACAATGAGGGAAGGCATCACGACGATGGTAGCAGGCCTTGTGCGAGCCGCGGACGACGGCTCTGCGTCGCGGTGGTCGGGCCACCGGCTTGCGGACCGCTCATCGGGTGATCGCGGCCAGGCTGCCGCTGGGTCAGGTCCTACCTCGACGTCACCGTTTCGAAGTCCGCATAGTGGCCCCTGAGCCCGTAGTAGGCGATGTACAGGTAGCAGACCAGCGGGACGATGAAGGACGTGAGGATCCCGACGTGGTCAGCGGCGAACCCCTGCATCACCGGCACGATTGCGCCGCCGACGATGGCCATGCACAGCACGCCGGAGCCTTCGCCGGTGCGCTTGCCCAGGCCTTCGATGGCCAGCGTGAAGATCGTCGGGAACATGATCGAGTTGAAGAGACCGATCGCGATGACCGACCACATCGCCACGCGCCCCCCGGACGACATCGCGACGGCGAGCAGCACCGTCACCACGAACGCGTTGAACGCCAGCACGCGGCCGGGCTTGACCTTGCGCAGCACCGCCGAGCCGATGAACCGCCCGACCATGGCGCCGCCCCAGTAGAAGGAGAGATACCTGCCGGCGACGTGTTCCTGCAATCCGCCGATCTCGGGCTGCGACATGAAGTTCACCAGGAAGCTGCCGATCGAGACCTCGGCCCCGACGTACAGGAAGATTCCGACCGCGCCAAGGACGAGGTGACGATACCCCCAGACGCTGTCGTGCTGCCGGTAGACCGCTCGTCCCGCGGGATGGTCGGGTGGCGTGTCGGGCTCGGTGATCACCGGGAGCCGGAAGCGGCTGAACGCCACGGCGATGAGGCAGAGGACGATCGCCAGCGCGACGTAGGGCATCTGAACCGTGCTCACTTCCTCGGCCACGCGCGCGGCTGCGTCCGCGGACGTAAAGTTCTGGACCGCGGCCGGAGCCGCGGCCGAGAGGATGAGCACCGACCCGACGACGGGGCCGATGGTGGTGCCCAGGGAGTTGAAGGCCTGTGTCAGGTTGAGGCGGCTCGAGGCGGTCTCGGGCTTGCCGAGCACGGCGACGTACGGGTTGGCCGCCACCTGGAGGAGCGTGATTCCCGAGGCGAGGATGAAGAGCGCCGCGAGGAACGCGGGATACGAGGCGGTGCTGGCCGCCGGGTAGAAGAGGAGGCACCCGATCCCGGCGGTGGTGAGGCCGATGATAATCCCGCGGCGGTACCCGAGCTTCTCGACCAGGTAGCCCGAGGGGTACGACATCACGAGGTAGGCGCCGAAGAAGCTGAATTGGACGAGCATCGCCTCTACGTAGTTCAGCGTGAAGATCGCCTTGAGGTGCGGGATCAGGATGTCGTTCAACGACGTGATCAGGCCCCACATGAAGAACAGGGAGGTGAGGACCACCAGCGCCGCGGTGTAGTCGCGCTCGGCGCCTGTCGAAGAAGTCGCGGCGCCGCGCGGCGCCCCCGTGGTCATGGCCATGTTCGAGTCTCCTGGGAGCCCGCCCCCCTGGGACTGGGCGCCTTCGATGTGGTGATCTGCCAGGCACACGACGCGCGCGCCTTTCCGCGCCTGCGTACGCGGCCCCCGCAGGGAAGCCGACTGTACCAGAGTGAGGGCCGCCGTCCCAAGGGCCCGCCGGCAAGGTCAGAAACCGCGCCTCTTGGTGACGAGACACCGGCAATCGGGCCTTGTCGAGTCTCCTGGGAGGCGGGCGTGGATCTGAGAAGGGACCTTCTGTTGACGAGAGGCCGCTCATCCGGCCTGTCGTCAGGTGAGCCGGTTGCCGTCCTGCGCGAACAGTCCAGGAAGAGCGCGTCTTGGCGGCCGGCCGGCACCGGCAGTCCATCTTTGACCTGGCGCGCCGCGCGCATTGACTGTCGGGGCGCATTCAGACTACGGTGTCGCAAACGTCAACGGGAAGAGATCCCCACGAGGAGGTTCCATGAAGATCACGAAGATCACGGGCGTGGTGTTGGCGGTCGCGGTCGCTGTCATAGGCGCGGGTCTGGTTCCGGCTCGGGCGCAGGCGAAGGACCCCGCTCTCGAGAAACTGGTGGCCGACTGGACGGCCGCCTTCGTCAAGGGCGACGCGAAGACGCTGGCCGGCTTCTACACGGAGAACGCGGTGCGTGCGTCGCAGGAGGCCGGCACGGTGATCGGCCGCGCGGCCATCGAGAAGGAGTTCACCGCCAACTTCGCGGGGCCATGGAAGGGTGCGACGATTGCGATCACCATCGGGAAGACCTACCCCGTAGGCGCCGACATCGCCGTGGCCGAGGGCACGTGGCAGGTCTCGGGAACTGGTCCTGACGGCAAGCCGATGACGCTGAAAGGCCACTACGTCAACACCATCGTCAAGAAAGCTGGCGCCTGGGTGATCGCCAGCAACGCCGCCGTGCCGTCCGCGCCCGCCCCCGCGAAGTAGGCCCGCGTGCCCGACGCTGGCTCGTCCGGCGCCGGGAGGCTCGACCTCGGCGCCGATCGACCGACGTCGGCCCACGCCACGGTGTTCGTCGAACGGATGCGTCCGCGAAGACGTCCACCCGCAATCCCACGACCGGTCCGACATCCTGGGGCGAGCGCGTGACTCTGCCCAGGAACCAAGGAAGGCTGGCGTGCGGCACCAGGCGGTGATCAACAAGGTCTGGGCTGTTCTGGAGGTCACCGCCTTCCTCGCGGGGCTGATGTACCGACACCTGGTCTCCGGACGCTGAGCAGGTGTGCCGACCACGGACCCTGCGGGCCTTGCGCTCGCCGGCGTCGGGGCGCAGTATTCTGTGAGGGGCGCCTCGACGCCATGACGGGCCGGCGCGCCGCGGCGAGGAGACGGGTCAATGA
>JAFNAJ010000215.1 GCA_017860085.1 Acidobacteriota bacterium
CCCACCAACGGACACCAAGATGCCCGATACGCTGACCATCACCGACAACCGCACCGGCAAGCAGTACGAGATCCCCGTCAAGGACGGCGCCATCCGCGCGATGGACCTCCGGCAAATCAGGACATCGCCCGACGACTTCGGCCTCATGACGTACGATCCAGCCTTCATGAATACGGCTTCGTGCCGAAGCCGGGTCACGTTCATCGACGGCGACAAGGGAATCCTGCGCTACCGCGGGTACCCCATCGAGCAACTGGCCGAGCAGAGCGACTATCTCGAGACCGCTTACCTCATTCTGTTTGGTGAACTGCCGACGGAGGTCGAGTACCAGGCGTGGAAGCGCGACATCACGCTTCACACCATGCTCCACGAGAACATCAAGAAGTTCATGGAGGGCTTCAATTACGACGCCCACCCCATGGGGATTTTCCTGAGCACCGTGGGCGCCCTCTCGACCTTCTACCCCGACGCCAAGGACATCGGCGACGAGGTCTCACGGCGCATGCAGGCGGTCCGGCTGATTGCCAAGGTGCCGACCATCGCCGCGTATGCCTTCCGGCACCTCATGGGGCGGCCCTACGTCTACCCGGACAACGACCTGAGCTTCAGCGGCAACTTCCTGAACATGCTGTTCAAGATGGCCGAAGCCAAGTACGAGCCGAGTCCCGTCCTGGCTCACGCGCTGGACGTGCTCTTCATCCTCCACGCCGACCACGAGCAGAACTGCAGCGCCAACGCCATGCGTGCCATCGGCAGCTCGCACGTCGATCCCTACTCGGCGCTGGCGGGCGCGGCCGCCGCGCTCTACGGGCCGTTGCACGGCGGCGCCAACGAGGCGGTCCTCAAGATGCTTCATGAGATCGGGCATGTCGCGAACGTGCCCACGTTCATCGAGAAGGTGAAGCACGGCGAAGACCGCCTGATGGGCTTCGGGCACCGCGTCTACAAGTCGTACGATCCTCGGGCTCGGATCATCAAGAAGGCCGCCGACGACGTCTTTGCGGTGACCGGGCGCAACCCGCTGCTCGACATCGCCCTGGAGCTCGAGCGGATCGCACTCGAAGACGAGTACTTCGTGTCGCGCAAGCTGTACCCGAACGTCGACTTCTACTCGGGCCTCATCTACCAGGCGCTGGGTTTCCCGATGGAGATGTTCCCAGTGCTCTTCGCCATCCCACGCACGTCGGGATGGGTGGCTCAGTGGATGGAGATGCTCACCGACCCGGAGCAGAAGATCGCGCGACCGCGGCAAATCTACGTGGGATACGACATCCGGAACTTCGTGCCGCGCGCCAAGCGCGGGTGACTGGTCGGGCCGGCCTGTACGACCGGCCCGACTCCGAACCTCGCTTGGCCGCTCCGGCGGCTTATCCCCGATACCGAATCACAAGCGCGGTGACGTCGTCACTCTGTGGCGCGCCGTGGGTGAAGGTCCGAACGTTCTCGAGCAAGGCGTCGAGCAATGCCTCCGGCTTGTCGTCCTTGTGCCCCTCGACGACGTCGATGATCCGCTGCTCGCCGTACTCTTCGCCGGCAGCGCTGAGGGCCTCGGAGACGCCATCGCTGAACACGATGACCCAGTCGCCGGGATCCAGCCGGACGGTCTCCTCCGCGAACGGCAGACCTTCGAAGAGCCCGAGGATCGGCCCCCCGGCTTCGAGTCGCTTGACCTGGGTCTTCGTCACCAGCAGGGGCGGGTTGTGACCGGCGTTGCAGTAGAGCAACCGGCCATCCTGGGCCAGCTGGCCGTACGCAACCGTGACGAACCGGTTCTCGATCGCTCGGCGGAACAGCGCTTCGTTCACCCGGCTGATTGTCGCCGCAGGGCCCGTCGGCGACGCGGTCTGGGCCGCGAGAATCCCCTGGACGAGCGCGCTCATGAGCGCTGCCGGCGGCCCCTTGCCCGCGACGTCGCCGAGCGCGAACGAGAACGCCCCGTTCGACAAGTCGGCGTAGTCGAAGAAGTCGCCGCCGATCGATCGACACGGCAGCGTGGTCGCGGCCGCCTCGAAGTGCGCCCGGGCGTGCGTCTTGCGCGGCATCAGGGCCAGCTGAATCTCGGCCGCGATGCGAATCTCCTGGTCGAGCTTGGCCTTCTCGATCGTCTCGCGGTAGAGCCTGGCGTTCTCGATCGCGATGGCAGCCTCTGTCGCCAACGTCTCGAGCGCCGACCGCGTTGCGCTGCCTTGCAGCGACCCGCGCTCGCGGCTGTCGAGATAGAGCACGCCGATCCGCTCCTCGTCGTGCGCCGGCCCCTCGGCCTTGTCCAGGTAACGCACGATGCCCAGGGGCACGCACAAGACGTTGCGGATGCCCAGGGCCACGGTGCCCATGTGCGCGTTGGCGAGATCGCCGTCGAGCAGGTCCGCTTCGATGCGCGGCTTCCCTGTGTCGAACACTTCTTCCGGGATCTTGCGGCTGGTCTCGAACCCACGTCCTGGCAGGGTGATGCGGCCGCGTGCCCGCGCCAGCTTGAACTCCAGCTTCGGCTCCTCGCCCTTCAGCATGATGAAGCCGCGCTCGGCACCGCTGACCTCGATGGCCGAGTCGAGCACGAGCGCCAGCACGTCGTCGAGGACGCGGCCGGAGCCGAGGGCGCGCAGTCCCTCGAGCAGCGCCGCGACGTGGCGCAGGTCGCCGATGGCCGTCGCCGTGGCCGGCTCGGCGGCCGTGTCCATGTCGCCGACCAGGAAGACCAGGTCGGCCCCGCCTCCTCGCCCGAGCCGGATACGGTCGCCGTGTACGAGGATGCGCTCGCTGACCTGCTCGCCGTTGACGAAGCTGCCGTAGCGCGACCCACGGTCGCGGAGCACGAAGTTCGAGCCGTCGTGCACGATCTCGGCGTGGTCGCGCGAGACCTCGCTGCCCGCCAGCCGGAGGTCGTTGTTCTCGCGTCGCCCGATCGTGAACTCGGGCTTGCTCATCACAACGGTCCGCTGGCCGACGGTGTCGGTCACCTCTATGCGCGCGTGGGCCATGCACTCATCCCTGAAATGAACACCTAAGTGTAGACCAGAACGGCAGTCACCGGCGGCCAGGGCCGCCGCGACGCCGCCACAGCACGACGACGAGCAGGACCGCGGCGAACGCGGACAGTCCGTACGCCAACTCTCTCGGGAGCTGCTCGGTCTGCGCCTGGCCCATGAACAGTCCCGCGACGAGCAACAGGACGAGCACCGCACCGGCCAGCAGGACACCCGGACCACGTTCGGTCGCCGACGGCGGCTTCCGGCGCGGCTCGCTGGTTGCCTTTCCGCACCGGAAACAGATGAGCGCCTTGTCGGCGATCTCGGTGCCGCAGTGTCTGCAGATCATGCGATAGTATCCTGGCCCCCCGGGCACGTGCCGCGGCCGCCCAACGAACTTCGCAGTCTACCAATCACGGCGCATCGGCTGCAATGCTCCCGCTTCGCGACATCATCCCGACGCGTACGGCACCGTGGGTCAGCCTCAGCATTGCCGCCAGCCTCCTCGTCGTGTTTCTCGTCGAGCGGTTCTCGTCCGCGGAGACGCTGCGGGCCTTCTTCTGGACGGCCGGCGTGGTGCCGTCCTTCGCGTCGTGGCCCACAATGATCAGCGCGGTCTTCATTCACGCCGGCTGGCTGCAGGTGGTCAGCAACGTCGCCTGCCTCGCGCTCTTCGGCGAGGCGGTCGAGGACCGGCTCGGCCACGGCCGTTTCCTGCTGCTTTTCTATCTGGCTGGCAGCGTCGGCAACCTGGTCCACGTCGTCATCGCCCCGCACAGCCTCACGCCGATGGTTGGCAGCGGCGGCGCCGTCGCAGGGGTCCTTGCCGGCCACTTGACGCTCTTCCCCCACTCGCGCGTGCTCACCTGGATCCCCGTGCCGGGAGCCGCCCGGGTGGATGAAGTTCCGGCTGGCTACTTCCTCGCCGGGTGGCTGGCCGTGCAACTGCTGGGCGCCGGGGAGCTGAGCGTCATGACGCTCGCGGGCGCGCTGGGCACGTCGCCGTGGGCGCTGCTGGGCGGGTTCGCGGCCGGCCTCGTGGCCACCCTCGCGCTTCGGCGGCGGGACCGCGAAGCCGTGGACTGGTGGCACCCCTGAGGGGCGCGGTCAGCCCCGGTTCCTGAGCCGCTGCGAGAGCCGCGCCAGCTCGATGAGGAGGCGCTCGAGTTCGCGCTCGTAGTCGGCTGGCGGCATGAAGCCCTTCTTCCGTCTCACTTCGTCGATCTGTCGTTCGATCGCGTCGCGACGCGCCACGAGTTCCGACACGGCGGGATCGGTCGAGCGCGACTCGTCGGGGTCGGGATCCAGGAAGAGCCGGCTTGCGACCGCACCATCAGGGCCGAGCTCGCCAGCGGGTTGGCCGACGCCGTCGCCGTTGTCGTCGAGAGCCGCCCGCTCGGTGGCGAGCGTGCCACGCTGCTCGTACCAGCGCGTCGCACGCGTGGCTGCGAAGGTGAATGCCTCCCCGATGGAGATGCGCCCATTCTTGTCGAGGTCGCTGGCGTCGTCGCCAAACGCCTGGCTGAAGAACTCCCCGAACACCGTGTCGAAGCGCTGAGCGGCCGAACTGGTGGCCGTGACGACCACTCGCCTCGGCCCGGTTAGACGCTGCAGGAACGGGAAGCTCGCACCCGTCGTGTTCACGACCACGACGGTGCCACGAATCGGCTCGAGCAGGGCACGCCACTCCCCTGCCTCGAGATCGGGGCCGACGAGGTTGAACTTGGCGTCAACGCCGTCGAACGTCCCATGCCCGAGCAGCACCACGAGCACCACGTCACGTGCGCCGACGGCCGACGCGAGCCCCTCGAGGGCGTCCCGCACGTGTTCGCGCGTTGCCAGGCTGCGGGTCGCCGCATCGGCCGCATCGTGCAGCACCGTGATGTGCTCGCGGGGCACCCGCATTCGATCGACCAGCGAATGGACGAGCGCCTCGCGCCAGCGCACGTGGTTCGCTGCGGACTCCGCACCGCCATCGGCACCCGAGACAATGAGCACGAAGCGGCGCGAGGCGTCACCGGAGGCCGCACCGGCAGCGAGCACGAGCAGCACGACAGCGAGCGATGCCGCGACGATCGGCCTGGCCGCCCTCACCGCAATCCCCATCGACGCCGAAGCGCCCATTCGAGACAGAGCAACGCGAGCAAGGCACCAAACACCCAGACGTTGTGCCAGAGATCGACGGGCGCCTGTCGCGCGCCGTCGGTTGCCCGCGTTCCGAAGAACGTGGCGAGCGAGCGCAACTCGGACGGAGCTGCCAGTCGCCCGCCCGACGCCTGAGCTACACGGCTCAACACCGCGTCGTTCCGCCTGGGGTCGCGCATCTCGCGGTCGATGGCTCCCGCCAGCATCCACGCCTCGCCATGCCCCACCGCTGTGCCGCGACGA
>JAFNAJ010000216.1 GCA_017860085.1 Acidobacteriota bacterium
GACGCGTCGACTCTGACGCGATCGTTCGACCGATCACCAACCTCCGCATCGGTCTCCGAGGAGGCCTTCACGTAGGTGCCAATGCCGCCGTTGTAGAAGAGGTCGACCTTCGCGGTGAGGATGGCCCTGATCACTTCCTCGCCGCTGGCCTCGGGCTTGTCGAGGTCGAGCAGCGCGCGCACCTCGGGGCTGAGCGGGATCGACTTGGCTGTTCGATCCCACACCCCGCCCCCGGCGCTGATGAGCGACACGTCGTAGTCGCGCCAGCTCGAACGCGGCAACGCGAACAGCCGCTCGCGCTCGGCGAAGGTGCGCTCCGGGTCTGGCGACGGGTCGATGAAGATGTGGCGGTGGTCGAAGGCCGCCACCAGCCTGATGGCGCGGCTCCGCAACATGCCGTTGCCGAACACGTCGCCCGACATGTCGCCGACGCCCGCCACGGTGAAGGGCTGGGTCTGCGTGTCGTGGCCGAGAAGCCGGAAGCTGTGCTTGATGCACTCCCAGGCCCCGCGTGCCGTGATGCCCTCCTTCTTGTGGTCGTAGCCGACGGACCCGCCCGAGGCAAACGCGTCTCCGAGCCAGAAGCCGTATTGCCCCGAGACGGAGTTCGCGGTGTCGGACAGGTGCGCGGTGCCCTTGTCGGCCGCCACGACAAGGTAGGGATCGTCTTCGTCCAACCGGACGACCCCAGGCGGATGCACGACCTGCCCGTCCACGAGGTTGTCGGTGACGTCGAGCAGGCCCGAGATGAACTGGCGGTACCGGCTGATCAGGTACTGGTCGAGCGCGGGCCTCGGTGGCAACGTACCCTTCAGCACGAATCCACCCTTCGACCCCACGGGCACGATGACCGAGTTTTTCACCATCTGGGTCTTCATCAGCCCCAGGACCTCGGTCCGGAAATCGTCGTGACGGTCGCTCCAGCGGATGCCGCCGCGCGCCACCTTGCCGCCGCGCAGGTGAATGCCCTCGAGGGCGCGCGAGTGCACGTAGATCTCGAACAGCGGCCGCGGCGACACCATGCCCTCGACCTTGGCGCTCTGCACTTTGATCGACACCACCGGCCGCTCGGGCTGCTGATACGCGTTGGTGCGCACGGCTGCCCTGACCAGGTTGGCGAGCGCCCGCAGGATCTCGTCGTCGAGCAGGCTCGACACCCTCTGCAGGGCGACACGGAACTCCTCGTCGGCCGCCTGCACCGCCGCCTGTCGATCGCCGTCGAGTGCCGGGTCGAACCGCGTGCTGAACGTCAGGAACAGCGCGCGGGCCACGGGGCTGTTGCGCAGCAGCACGCCGGTGATGGTGTCGGCGTTGTAGTGGGGCCGGATCTGCAGGAGGTGGTTCCGCAGCGTCCGCAGAATCTCGACTTCCCGCCACGTGAGCCCCTCGAGCAGGATGAGGCCGTTGAGCGTCCCCTCGGTGGCGCGGTCCTCCTGCATCGCCCGCAGCGCGTCGAGCAGCCGCTCCTGCCCCTGTTCCAGCGACGTGATGACATGCGGCTCGGCCTCCACCTGCAGTTGAGAGAGGAAGCCGTTGCGTCCCTCCGGCAGGACGAGAGGGAAGCTGACCTCGCGCTTCACCTCCAGACCGAGGTGCCGCATTGTCCGCAGGGTCTCCGCCAGGCCGAGCGGGCGCGGCGAGAAGAGCTTGAGGGTCGCGGTCTCGGCGCCCCGGGGAACGAGGCGCATTTCCAGGCGTCCTTCCAGCTGCTCGAAGCAGAGCAGATCACCGGGCACTTCCGCCGGCGGGGTCGTTTCGCGGTACAGCCCGCTGCGGCTCTCTGCGGTGACGTATTTCTTGAAGAGCCGGCGTCCTTCGATGGGCCCGTAGGCCCGCTCGAGGGCCTGCTGGGTCCTGTCTTCCCACGTCATGATCACGCGCTGCGCGATCTCGCTGATCTTCGTCGTGTCGAGCGGGTGTTCGAGCGTGGCGTCGTTGAAGTAGAAGACGAGCACGCCGCTCGTGCCGCAGTCGGCCCACGTGTGGAACGAAATCGGGCCGAACGCCTCGGCCAGCGCTCCGGAGAGCTCCTCTTCTGCACGGCGCGAGTAGCGCAAGTCCGAGAACGCGATGCACGCCGCTTCGTAACCGCTTCCGGCCCTCGTCGAGACCGCGATCTCATCGTCGCCCACCATGAACACCATCCGGTCGATGATGGTCTTGAGCGCCGGGGCGTCGGCGTAGAGCACTTCGCGCTTTGGGAAGTGATTGAAGATCGCGCGAATCTCCCGGTAGGCGTGCGAGTTGGGCAGCGCGCCCGACCGCTCGAGCAACCAGGTCAGCTTCTCCCTGAGGAGGGGAATGTCCTGCGCGCGGGCGGCGAAGGCGCTCTTGGCCAGTCGTCCGACGATGAACGTCGCCACGGCCAGGCTGCCGTCCGGGGCCCACTCGCGAACGACGAAGTCGTCGATGGGGTCCAGGTGGTGAACGGCCCTCGCGTTCGTGCAGTAGTCGATGTCGACGATGCGCGTGTCGCCCGCCTGGGGATGCACGCGCGCGCTCACGCGCTCGAGGAGTCCTGGGAAGACCACCGGCACCAGCGCCCGGTCCTTGAACACGCCAAGGGCGGAGTCCTGGTCCGGGTCGAGCTGGCCATTGGCACCCCTCCGATACCTGAGCAGCCCGAGCTGCACGTAGTTGTCGTCGAGCAGCCAGGAGAGGAACGCCTTCGCGGTGCCGATCTCGTTGGTCACGTCCGTGCCTGAACCGGCGCGCTGGAGGAGATCGCGGATCGCCTGTGCCATCTCCGCGTGGTCCTCCACCGCCAGGAACACGCTCTTCAGCAGCGAGAAGACCTGGTGCTCGAGGTGGCGCATGCGCTCGCGGGCCTCGACACGCTCGATTCGGAACTGGCAGTACAGCTCCCGCGTCCCGTCATCGCCAGGCCCGCCAATCCACGCGATGCGTTCCCACTGGCGACGCACCGTGAAGATCGGGTGGATCGCCGAGAACACCCGCAGCCCTTCGCGCTGAAAGTAGTTCTTGAGACTCTCGAAGATGAACGGCGCATCGAGGGTGTGGGTTTCGACGATCGTCACCTCGTGATGGTGGCCACTCGTGCTGCCGGCCGCGGTCTCCTCCTCGGGACCCGGGTTCCGAACCACGACGTGGATGCCCGGCAGGCCCCGGTAGAGCTGGTGCTCGGGCGGCATCTGGCGCACGACGAAGTCGAAGAACGCGAGCAGGCGCGAGGCAATCTCGCTGGCCCGCAGGTTGAACACCATGACGTCGGGGATCTCGGCGAAGACCACCCGCGAGAACGTGAGGAGGCGCTCCCGCTCGTCTGGTGGCGCCTGATCGCGCAGGAGGCGCTCCACGTCGTTGTAGATGGCGGCTCGGCGGTTGGGATCGGAGGTCAGCATCGGTGTCCCCGTGTCAACAAAATCGGCTCAATGCGTGGGTGGCTCGTGGCCGTCGGCCCCGGCCCCGTCGTCTCCGTGTATCTCTGGCGCTTCCACGTCCGGCGGAATCGCGATGTGGATGGGCGGCGGCTCGAGCTCGATGAGGGCACCGAACTCTCGTCGGAAGGCGTCGAGCGTCAGGCCCGCCGTGGCCGCGAACTTCGCCAGCTCGTGCGGATCCTCGAAGTCGTCCCGCCGCAGGCGGATCATGTAGCGCCGGGCAATCCGGTAGCGTGTCGAGTGAATGTCGACCAGCCGGATCTTGGCCCTGCCGGTGCTCGGGTCGAGCAGTTCGGCAAAGGGGACCGGTACGAAGTTGCCGCCCTGCATCGAGATCATCACCGCGTTACCGCCGGACAGCAGGTACTTGGCCGCGCAGTAGCCGAGGTCGCGGGTGTACTCCATGTCCAGCGGGATTGGGTCGGCGCAACGTAACTCGTAGCCGATGTTCTTGGCCGCGATCGTGGTCTTGAGTCCGAACTGCCCGAGCCGCCGCTGCACCTCGGATTTCAGGATCTCGCCGATGTTCACCTCGGCGATGCGCACGTTGCCGTGCGCGTCGCGCTCCACGTCTTCGAGATGGGCGACATCCTCCTTGTCCAGGTCGAGGACCAGGCCCTCGGCGATGAGGGCGACCCCGTCGCGCCGCCCATAGCTCAGGCGCTTGATGATCGCGCCAACCAGCGTGTCGACCATCGCCTTGAGCCGAGCGCGCTGCGACCCGAACTCCTCGGGGATGAGCGTGAGCGTCGCGCCGGCGGCCTTGCCGATCCCGAGGGCAAGGTGTCCGGCCTTGCGGCCCATCGCGATGACGAAGTACCACCGCGACGTGGTCTTCGCGTCGACCATCAGGTTCTTGACGATCTCGACCCCGTAGTGCCTCGCGGTCTGGAACCCGAACGTGTCGACGTACGATGGCAGATCGAGGTCGTTGTCGATGGTCTTCGGCACGTGGACGACGCGGATGCGTCCGCCGGCCTTCTGCTCGAGCTTCATGGCCGAGAGGGCCGTGTCGTCACCGCCAATCGTGATCAGCATCGAGACGTTGAGGCGCAGCAGCGAGATGACCGCGTTCTCGAGGTGCTGCGGGTTCCTCGTCGGGTTCTCGCGTGAGATCCCGATGTGCGAGCCGCCTCGAAAATGGATTCGGCTCACGCCGTCGATGGTGAGCGGGATGACGTGCTCGATATTGCCGTCCATGATCCACTCGAAGCCATCGCGGATGCCGAGCACCTCGACGCCTTCGAGCTGGGCGCGAATCGTGGCCGCGCTGATGACACTGTTGATGCCGGGAGCTGGGCCGCCACCGACGAGGATGGCAAGCTTCTTCTGTTGCGTCACGCTCTCCTACCTTCGGCCACGCACCTGGCCAACGGGGGCCTCCTGGTGCAAGCCAGCAGACTCCTGATTATATTGGCTTCGGCCGCTGCCCCGCCCGGGCGACACTGCCCGGGTCGTGAACCCGTCGGCCGCCGGTGCTGACCCGTGCACACCATCGTCTTGTCCGACAACCTGCCCGTGCTGCGGAGCCTGCCTGACGGCTGCGTGCGGCTCGTCTATACCGATCCACCGTTCAACACGGGCCGGCGCCAGCACCGCAGGAGGGTCGTTGCCACGCGCGACGATCGGTCGGGCCGGCGCGGGTTCGGCGGCCAACGCTACCGGACGACCGCGGTGCGGAGCCCCTCGTTTGGCGATACGTACGACGACTACCTGGCCTTCCTGGAACCAAGACTCGTGGAGCTCGGCCGCGCGCTGGCTCCGGACGGATCACTCTTCCTGCACCTGAACTGGCGTGAGGTCCACTATGCCAAGGTGCTTCTCGACCGCCTCTTCGGGCGGACGTCGTTCATGAACGAGATCGTGTGGGCCTATGACTACGGAGCGCGGACGCGTCGCCGATGGCCGGCCAAACACGACACGATCCTGTGGTACGCGAAGGACCCGCGTC
>JAFNAJ010000217.1 GCA_017860085.1 Acidobacteriota bacterium
GGGAGCCCGAGGTTCCTCTTCAGGCTGCGGCCGCGCAACCTGAAGACCATGGGACGCGCCGTCCGCGCCGACTTCGTCGTCGAGGCGGCTCTCGTGTCGAGGCTTCACTGCAGGTTCAGCGTCGCCGAGGACGGCACGCTCGCCGTCGAGGACCTGAAGAGCACCAACGGGACGACGGTGAACGGCCGCGCCGTCACGCGGGCGGTGCTGGTGCCTGGCGATCGCCTGCGCGTCGGCCGCGTCGAGTTCACGGTGAGCCGCGAAGCAGACGATCGACAGACGTGAAGCCTCCGCGGCCGGCCCTCGGCCAAACCGAGAACCGACAGCGACCCCCGAACCAGGCACCAAGAACGACGAACCACGAACCCCCGTCAGCCCGCCCCGGCCTTCGGGGCCACACCGTGCTGGCGGCGACGCTTGTGCGCATACATGTCGTCGTCGGCCAGCTCGATGGCCGAACGCATCCCGCGCCGGCTGCTGAAGTGGGCCACTCCCCACGACACCTGGGGGATGGGACGGCCATCGGCGCCGTAGGTCCGGCGATCGAGGACGGTCAACCGGGACCGCGCCTCGTCATCTGACACGCCAAAGAGCAGGACCAGGAACTCGTCGCCGCCCCACCGGAACAGCATGTCGTCTGGACGGATCACCGAGCGGATGGCCTTGGCCGCCGCCCGGATGGTGGCATCGCCCGCGGCGTGACCGAGCGAGTCATTCACGCGCTTGAGATTGTCCACGTCCACCACGACCGCGCACCCTTCGACCGGGCGCTCGACGTCGGACGCCTCGACGAGCGTCGAGAATGCGTGGCGGTTGAACAGCTCCGTGAGCGGATCGATGCGCGCCTGCACCTCGAGCCGGTCCCTTGCCGCACTCAGTTCGCGGTTCGACCGCGCGAGGTCCGCGCCAAACGCCTCGAGCGACGTCATCACCACACCGAAACCCAGCAGCGTGAGCAGCACGAGGTCGTAGAGCCAGTGGTTGCGGAGGTAGCCCCCACCGGCGCTCCCGCGCACTTGCAGGAGGTAGAGCACCGGCGCGTAGTGGAGAAAGTCGGCCGCGAGCGCCAGGAGCGCGATCGACACGACCTTCACGCCAATCCGCCGACGCTGCACAAGCCTGGCGGGACGCATCTCCCGCCACGCGACGATGAAGAAGATCGCTAGAACGGGGGCGTGAAAGACCAGCCGCAGCTGAAGGTCGAAGTGCGAGACGAACCCCAGCGCCACCGCGAGCGCGATGCCGGGAAGCAGCCACGCCAGGTGCCGACGCCGCAGTCGGCTGCCAATGGCGTAGTTGGCGCACCCGGCCACCAGGAGAAAGCCGAACGCGTACTGGGCGAACAGGGACAGCGTGAAGAGGTGCGGCCAGGCCCCCTGAAGGCGATGGCCCGCCAGCAGCGCGGCCGTGGCACAGGCGAGGCTCACCCATCCCGCAGCCCAGTACCACGAGTAGGCGCGCCGGAGCGAGCGCGCCACGAGCAGGGTCACGACGGCAACCAGGAAGTTGCCGGCCGCCTGCACGCCCAGACTCAAGAGGCTCGTGTCCACCGAAGGCCCCCGGGCCGCTCTACTGCAGGAACGGGTTCGAACGCCGTTCCTCGCCGATCGTCGTCTCCGGACCGTGACCCGGGAAGACCCGGGCCGCATCGCCAAACGGGAAGAGCACGTCCCGAATCGACCGGATCAGCGTGGTGTAGTCGCCGCCGGGCAGATCGGTCCGGCCAATCGACCCGGCAAAGAGGGTGTCGCCGACGAAGAGCCAGGGCACGGTCTCACCCGATCGCTGCAACTCGAGGCACACCCCACCCGGGCAGTGCCCGGGCGTGTGATGCGCCCTGATCTGGTGCTGGCCGACCTTCAGGGCGATGCCTGGCTGGTAGAAGAAGTCGATCGGGGGCAGGGTGTCGACCCGCAGTCCGAAGTAAGCAGCCTGCTGCGGCGCACGCTCGTACAGCGGCAGGTCGTCGCGGTGCAGCCCGACGGGAACGCCTAGCACGGCTTTCGCGCGGCCCACCCCCGTGACGTGGTCGACGTGCGCGTGTGTCAGGAGGATGTGCGTCGCGCGGAGGCCCCGGGTCTCGACCACCGCCAATAACTGGTCGACCTCGTCGCCAGGGTCGATGACGACGGCTTCGCGTGTGTCGGGACAGGCGAGCACGAAGCCGTTCTTGAAGAAAGGGGCAACCGCGCGCGTCTCGAGCACCATGCGCCACGTTCCGCTCGTCCTATAATAGCCGCTCGCGTGGCCCTGCGCGCGCTCGAATCCCATGGTTCTCGCTGTTGTCGACGACCTCCTGTTTGCGTCGAAGATCCGAAGCACCGCCGCTCGCCTCGGGCGTGAGGTCGTCTTCGCTCGTTCGTGCGACGCCGCGATCGAGCAAGGCCGGGGCCGGACGCCGGACGTGATTCTGGTCGATCTCGACAGCCGCCGGCTGGATGCCCTCGCGACCATCGCGGCCGCCCGGGCGGACGCGTCGCTCTCTGCGGTCCCCATTCTCGGGTTCGTGTCGCACGTGCGTGTCGACCTCGTCGAGGCCGCTCGCCAGGCGGGCGCCGACCAGGTGCTCGCCCGCTCGGCGTTCGTGGCGCACTTGTCCGAGATTCTTGCAGCCCCACGGTGAGCATTCCCACACCGATCGACGTCTACGCAGCTCGGCGGCGCATCGCCGACACCGCCGTCCGCACGCCATTGCTGCGATCGGAGCGTCTCGCCGAGTTGGTCGGAGCCGAGACGTGGCTGAAGCTCGAGTGCGTGCAGGTGACGCGCTCGTTCAAGATTCGCGGCGCGCTGAACGCCGTGCGCCAGCTGGTCGAGCAGGCCCCGGCGGGTGCTGCCCCGATGGTCGTGGTGACCGCCTCGGCGGGCAACCACGGGCTGGCCCTGGCGATGGCGGCACGCCGGGCCGGGATCCGGGCAGTGGTCTTTGCGCCCCGCCAGGCTCCTCGCGCCAAGCTCGAGGCCATTCGGCGCGAGCATGCCGACCTGCAGGCCGTGGCGGACGACTACGATCACGCCGAGCGGCTCGCACTCGCCTTCGCCCGTGAGGGTGGTGCGACGTACGTCTCGCCCTACAACGATCCGGCCGTGATTGCTGGCGCCGGCACCACGGCCGTGGAGGTGCTCGAACAGCAGCCGGCCGCGGATGCGGTGATCGTGCCCACCGGCGGCGGTGGACTGCTGAGCGGCGTCGCGATCGCGGCACGTGCCATCGCGCCAGACATCCGGGTGATTGGCGTGGAGGCCGCGCACAACCCCGCCTTCACCCTGGCGCTCGCGCGGGGCGCGATTACGCCGTTCGACGCCCGACCCACCCTGGCCGATGGTCTGGGAGGAAACCTCGAAGCCGGGTCGATCACCTTCGAGATCGCGCGACGCCTGGTTGACACCGTGGTCACCGTCTCAGAAGCGGAGATCGCGCGCGCGATGCGGTTTCTCCTCGAGACCGAGCACCTCGTGGTCGAGGGAGCCGGCGCCGTGGGCGTCGCGGCCGTCCTCGCGCGGAAGGTGGACGGGGCGCTGCGCGTGCCGGTGGTCCTCGTCACCGGCGCCAACGTGGACCTCGCCACGTTGTTGGCAACGGTAGAGCAGGACCGCTGACCGACTGCGCCGCCAGAAGGATGCCGCCTCAGCGTCGAGGCGGCTTGGCAGGACGAAGCTCGACACGGCTCGCCAAGCTGCGCGCGGGCGACGTGACGAGGTCAATGACCGTCTGGGCCACGTCCTCCGATGCGATCTTCCATTCGTCCCCGGAATCGCGCGCGCCGCCAAACTCCGTGGCCACCGACCCGGGCATCACGTACGCCACGCGGATGTCGTCGTAGCGCAGCTCCTGCATCAGGACCTCGCTGAACGCGTTGAGCCCGGCTTTCGTAGCACAGTACGCGCCGCCGCCCACGAACGAGTTCTTCCCCGCCAGGCTGCTGATGTTCACGATCCAGCCCCCGCCACGCGCACGCAGGTGCGGGATCGACGCCTTGCAGCAGTAGAACACCCCGGTCAGGTTCGTCCCGATCATCCGGTCCCACGCGTCGTGGGTGGTCTCGGCGATGGGTGAGAAGCTGCCCACCCCCGCGTTGTTCACGAGAATGTCCAGGCCCCCAAACGCCGAGACGGCGCGCGCCACCATGGCCTCCGCCTGGTCCGCGTTGCGAACGTCGGCTTCGACCGCATCGACGTGGCGGCCCCCTAGCGCCAAGGCCTCGCGTGCGGCGGCGAGGCGCGAGCGGTCGAGGCCGGTCACCAGCACGCGCGCCCCTCGCGAGAGCATGGCGTCGGCGATGGCGTAGCCAATCCCACGTGAGCCGCCCGTCACGATGGCGACCCGGTTGTCGAGTGTCCAGGGAATCGACATGCTGAGCTCCGGAGGTCCTGCACGATCATCGATGAATTCGCGCATCGGTGTCCAGGGTCGAAGGGTAGAATGTCCTTCGCGATGGCGCGCGTGGCAATCGTCGGGGCGGGGCCGATTGGGGGCGCACTGGCATATGCGCTGGTGCAGCGGCGCGTGGGCGCCACGGTCGTCCTCCTGGACGAGGCGATCAACGTGGCCGCTGGCAAGGCGCTCGACGTGCGGCAGGCTGCCCCCGTCGAGCAGGCCGATACGAGGGTGGAGAGCGGGTCCGACCCTGGGGCCGTGGCCACCGCTGATGTCGTGGTATTGGCAGACCAGGCCGCGAGCGGCCAGGAGTGGCAAGGCGAGCCTGGTCTCCTCATGGTCGAGCGCGTGGCGCGAACCAACGCGCGCGCCCCTATCCTGCTTGCAGGCGCGCACCAGGCATGGCTCATCGAGCGCGCCCTGGCCGAGCTTCGTCTTCCGGTCCGACGCCTTGCCGGCACGGCGCCCGCCGCGTTTGCCGGCGCGATGCGCGCGCTGGTTGCCGACGCAACGGGCGCGGCGTCGCTGGACGTCTCGGTCCCACTGGTTGGCCTGCCACCCGATCAGTGGGTATGGCTCTGGGAAGAGGGCACCGTGGCAGGTGAGGCGATGCTCGCGAGGCTGAGCGATGCCCAGTTGCGCAGCCTCGAGGATCGGATGGTGCGGCGCTGGCCTCCGGGGCCGTACGCGCTGGCGTCGGCAGCCGCGACGGCGTGCCGCATCGTGCTCGGGAGCACGCGCCAGTCGGTGACGTGCTTCGTCCTGGGAGACGGCCGGGCCTGGGACGCCGGCAGGGCGATGGCGTGTGCCGCCTCACTGGGGCCAGATGGTGTGGAAGACGTCCGGATGCCCGCTCTGCCGTCCCGGGGACGGGCGCGGCTGGCGGGCATCCTGCGTATGTAAACGGTCCGCCTCAGGCGGCCGGATGAAGCGTGAGCCCCCCCGCGAAGTCGG
>JAFNAJ010000218.1 GCA_017860085.1 Acidobacteriota bacterium
GAAGGCCTGCGCTACCGGGAACACGCTGGCATGGCCGTGAGTCGTAGGGCGCCAGCCGGTGGCCGTCGAAGCCCACAGCCGTTCGCCGGTTGCCGTTGGCCGGTAGGCGGTAGGCGCCAGGCGCTGGCCGGTAGCCGCTGGCCGGTCGCCGGGTCTTACGCGTGGCCCGACGGCAGCAGCGACTCGAGAAAGTCAAACAGCGCGCGGTTGAAATCCTCTGGGCGCTCGATGTTCGACAAGTGGCTGGCGCCGTCGATGACCTGCAGGCGAGAGCCGGCGATCGCCGCGTGCATCGCCTCGTGGTCGGCCACCGGCGTCAGCTGGTCGTCACGCCCCACGAGGATGAGTGTTGGGCGCGTGATGCTCGCGAGTGCGGGTGTCGCGTCCGGACGCGTCATCAGGCAGCGGATCGCGTCGGCGATCCCAGGAGACGCGTTCCCCAGGATCAAGCGCCGGACGGCGCTGCGAGGTCCCGACGGGTCGGCCAGCGCCACGGGGCCCAGGAGCTTGGGCAGCATGGCGTCGGCGATGGCGGGCAGGCCATGCTGTCCGAGCTCGGCCAGCATCCGCTTTCGGTTCTCCCGCCCTTCGTCCGTGTCGGCCTGTGATCGCGTATCGCACAAGACCAGCGCCTCGAGGCGGGCAGCCGCGCGGCGATGCAGTGCGAACGCCACGTAGCCACCCATCGAGAGTCCCACCACGACCGCTCGTTCGATCGCCAGCGCGTCGAGCAGGTCGAGGAGGTCGCGGGCGTAGTCGTCGATCGATGTCGCGCCATCGTTGGTGGCGTGGCCGAGCTCGGTGTCGATCTCTCGTGCCGACCCTCCGAAGCCTCGAAGGTCGGGGGCCACGAACCGCCAGCCAGGTGGAACCGCCGACAGCTGGGGCGCCCACATGTCCGCCGCCAGCGGAAACGCGTGGACGAGGAGCACGGGGCGCCCGTGACCGGCCTCGAGGTAACGGACGCGACGGCGTCGGACGGTCACGTAGTGATGCATGGGTCCAACATCCTGTCGGTTCTTGGTTCTTGGTTCGGGGTTCTTGGTCCGTTCATGGTGCTTGGTTCTTGGTTCGTTCTTGGTTCGTTCTTGGTTCGCGCAGACGACGCGTCACCTCACGCTCGGTGGTTTCTCGTGGACTGCCGTCTCACAGGTTCCGCACGAAGTACGAAGAACCCCGGACGGACCAGGAACAAAGAACCAAGCACCAAGAACCGTCCATGTTCTGCAGGTTCACCTCAACTGCTCGGCCGATCGGGCGCCGGGAGTGCTGCCAGGAAGTCGGCGGCGAACCGGCGAGCGTAGTCGTCGAGCAATGCCTCGACGCGGGCCGGATCGGGCGAGGCCACGATCAACCCCGCGTGGTGATTCTTGCGGACCCGCATCACGATCTCCGGGTCCGCGTACGCCGACGTATCGGGCTCCGCCTGCCGCGCCAGCGACAACGCGAGCCCGGCGTATCCAAGCCTCGGCTCGGGCACCTGGTACTGCCCGTCCTCGCCGGCCACCTCGAGGCGCGCCCACTCTCGCCACAGGTTGATGCCCGACGCGGCCTCCACCACATCCACGATGTGGGCACCGCCGACGCGGGCCGAGGTCTCGAGGAAGTAGAACCGGCCATCCTCGTGCGCCCGGATGAACTCGGTGTGCGACACGCCACGCCGCAGGCCCAGGGCTTCGATGACGCGCGCGTTGAGCGACACCACGGCCTCGGCCTCGGCGCCGTCCCGAGGCAGCGTGCGGGTGGTGAACACGCCACCCTGGTGGGCCACCTCCCATGGCGGGCGTCCGTACTTGTGGGCCGCGGCGAAGACGACGCGGCCGTCCCAGATCACCGAATCCACGTGGTAGACGTCGCCGGGCACGAACCGCTCGAGGAGGTGGAACGAGCGCTCATCGCCCAGCGCGTCGATCGCCTGCCACAGGGCTGCCTGGTCGCTCACGCGCTGGATGCCAATGGCGGCGGCCTGCGACCGCGGCTTGAGCAGCCACGGCGGCGGCACACGCGAGGCGTACTCCGCGATCGCGTCGCGGTTGAGGACGTGCACGAAGTCGGGGACGGCGATGCCCGCATACCTCGCACGCATGCGCATCGCCAGCTTGTCGCGGAAGTACCGGGCCGTGGTCTCGCCCATGCCCGCCACCCGAAGGTGCTCGCGCAGGAGGGCCGCCGTCTCGACGTCGAAATCGTCGAGGGCGACGATCCGGTCGATGGTCTCGCGCTCGGCGACGCCGCTGACCCCCTTCAGCAGGGCCTCGCGAGGGATGTTCTTCGGGATGTAGAACGTCTCGTCGATCGACTCGCGCGGCCAGTCGGCGTGACGCAGGCTGTCGAGCGTGAGCAGGAGCACGCGGCACCCCGCGCGCCTGGCCTCGCGCAGGAACTCCTGCCCTTTCTCGTAGGTGGCCACGCAGAGCACGCTGAGGGGTCGATTGGCCGCCACGGATCCTCCTGCCTCGGAGAGAGGTGCATCGTAGCGCGATGTGGCCGGCACGAGAAGGGGGACAGTGCTGTGCTATCCTCCGCGGCGCAGATCCACGTCCGCACGATCATCCCCCGGAGGAGGCTCATGGTTCGGCTCCCGTCGCGCCCACTCGTCATCTCCACCACCCTCGCCGTGCTCGTCGCGGTGGCGCACCCCTGGGCCCGGCAGGCTCAGCGCGCAGGTGACGCCGCGCGTCACATCGTCGCGGCACCTCAGAGCAGCACGGCGCCGGCCCCCGATCGAAAGCCCGGGGAGGGCGAGGGCCCGTTCGACCGCCTCGTCATCCGGGGCGTGACGATGATCGACGGCACCGGGGCGCCGCCCCAAGGGCCGATGGACATCGTGATCGAGGGCAATCGCATCCGCGAGGTCCGGAGCGTCGGCTACCCCGGCGTGGCGATCCGGCCCGAGGGTCGTCCGCCGAAGGGCGCGAGGGAGATCGACGGCACCGGCATGTACGTGATGCCAGGCTTCGTCGACCTGCACGTGCACACCGGCGGCTCACAGGCGCCCCAGGCCGAGTACGTCTACAAGCTCTGGCTGGCCCATGGGGTCACCACCACCCGGGGCGTGCCGTTCGGCGCGCTCGACTGGTCGCTGCGCGAGCGCGACCGCAGTGCGCGCAACGCCATCGTGGCCCCGCGCCTCTTCTCGTACCACGTGCCGTTTTCGGGCGACGGCTGGGACGCCAGCCGGCCCCAGACGCCCGACACGGCGCGCGAGTGGGTCAGGTGGGCGGCCGCGAAGGGGATCGACGGCCTCAAGCTGATGGCGTTCGACCCGCCGGTGATGGCTGCGCTGCTCGACGAGGCCAGCAAGCACGGCCTCGGCTCGACCGCCCACCTCGGCCAGATGGGGGTGGGCCGCATGAACGCCCGCGACGCCTCGCGACTCGGGCTGGGCGCAGTGACCCACTACTACGGGCTGTTCGAGTCGCTGCTCAAGGACTACTCCGTCCAGCCCTACCCCGTCGACCAGAACTACAACGACGAGCAGCACCGCTTCGGCCAGGTGGCGCGACTCTGGGACAAGATTCACCCGCGCGGCAGCGAGGCGTGGAACGACCTCATCGACGAGTGGGTCGCGGCACGGTTCATCCTCGATCCGACGATGACCATCTACTCGGCGAGCCGGGACGTCATGCGGTCGCGCAACGCCGACTGGCACGACCGGTACACGCTGCCCTCGCTGTGGCAGTTCTACCAGCCGAGCCGCGAGGCGCATGGCTCCTACTGGTTCTACTGGACCACCGAGGACGAGGTGGCGTGGAAGAACTTCTACCGGGTCTGGATGAGCTTCCTGAACGACTTCAAGAACAAGGGCGGTCGCGTCACCACCGGGTCGGACTCGGGCTTCATCTACCAGCTCTACGGGTTTGGCTACATCCAGGAACTCGAGCTGCTGCAGGAGGCAGGGTTCCACCCGCTCGAGGTCATTCGATCGGCCACGCTCTACGGTGCCGAGGCGCTGCACGAGCCGAAGGGCACGCCGATCGAGTTCGGCATCATCCGCCCGGGGCTGCTCGCCGATCTGGTGCTCGTCGACCACAACCCGCTCGAGAACCTGAAGGTGCTCTATGGGACCGGGGCGGTGAAGCTGAACGACGCGACGGGCGCGGTCGAGCGTGTAGGCGGCGTCAGGTACACGATCAAGGACGGCATCGTGTACGACGCGAAAGCACTGCTGGCTGACGTGGCGGCAATGGTCGAGCGGGCCAAGGCCGAGCGGCGAACAACCGCGGCCACCGGCGGGCGATGAGGGTGGATCCGTAATCCAATAGTTTGAACTTCATCCAAGAGAGTGGATCGCCTGGAATCGTGGCGAAGGAAGTGTGAGTTTCTTTTGAAAAACTCTTGACAATCCGATGTGTTGGGCCTATTTCTGTGCACAATCTCCTTGCGTTTTCTGGAGATGTGTCTGCAGCGGCCTTTCCTGTCTCGTCGGTGCGGCGGCATGCACGTTCCAACGGCACGTGGGACCTTCCGCCGGCCTCTTTCGGAGGTGACTATGAGAGCAGTACGAGTGAGGGGCACACTGGTGCTCGTTGCAGTGATGCTTCTCGCCGGTTTTGGCGTGGCGTACGCACAGACCGGCGCGTCTGGCCTGCGCGGCAAGATCACCGACGCCCAGGGCGCGGTCATTCCCGGTGCGACGGTCTCGCTCGCCAACCCCGCCACGGGCTTCACGCGTGACACCGTCACGGACGCGAGCGGCGACTACCAGTTCGTCTCGATTCCGCCCGGCACGTACACGCTCAAGGTCGAGTTGACGGGCTTCCGCACCGCGATCTTCAACAACGTGCCGCTGCCCGTCGACACCACGGCCACGCAGAACGTCAAGCTCGAGATCGGCGAGTTGAGCGAGACGGTCGAGGTCACCGCCGAGACGACGGTCATCAACACGACCGACGCCAGCATGGGCAACGTCATCAGTGGCACCCAGGTGCGGATGCTGCCCCTCGAGGCTCGAAGCGTCGTCGGCCTGCTGAGCCTGCAGCCGGGCGCGGTCTTCGTGCCCACCAACTCCTGGGGCGCCCTCGACAACCGGAGCGGCGCGGTCAGCGGCGCCCGCGCCGACCAGGCCAACGTCACGCTCGACGGCGTGGACAACAACGACCCGCAGTACAACACGGCCTACACGGGTGCGCTCCGCTCGACGCTCGACTCACTCCAGGAGTTCCGCGTCACGACGAGCAACTACGGCGCCGAATCGGGCCGGTCATCGTCAGCCCAGGTCTCCCTCGTCACCAAGAGCGGCACCAACGACTACCACGGCGCCGGCTACTACGTGTTCCGGCGCACGGAGACCTCGGCCAACGAGTACTTCAACAAGCTCGCCGGCAACGGCGCACGGAGACCTCGGCCAACGAGTACTTCAACAAGCTCGCCGGCAACGAGGTGCCGGTGCTCAACAAGGACATTTACGGCGGTTCGTTCGGTGGCGCCGTCATCAAGGACAAGCTGTTCTTCTTCGCCAACTACGAGCGGCTCAAGGAGGAATCCGAGGAGCTGGCGTCGCGCGCGGTGCCGTCGGCGACGATGCGTGATGGCGTGATGGTCTACCGCTGCGCCAACGCGGCACTCTGCCCGGGCGGGACCGTGAAGGGCTTCACGAACACGCACAGCATCCCTGCGGGCTACTACGGCGCGACGCCCAGCGAGCTCGCGGGCCTCGATCCGTTGGGCATCGGGCCTAGCGCGCTGGCATCCCAGTACTTCAAGCAGTTGCCGCTGCCGAACGACTCGGGCCTCGACGGCTACAACCTCATGGCGCACAAGTTCACGGCGCCATTCAGCGACACGTTCAACACGACGATTGGGCGCGTGGACTACCGGCCCTCGGGCGGGCAGAGCTTCTTTGGACGGTTCAACGTGCAGCGGGATACGAATCTTGGCATCCCACAGTATCTGGACCTGGGTCTGCCGCCGAACACGACGGACAAGGTGAACAGCTGGGGCACGGCTATTGGCTGGGACTCGGTTGTGAGCACGAACCTCGTCAACACTTTCCGGTACGGGTTCACGAAGATCTCCTTCGACAGGATTGGCACCCTCGATGGGCCCATCACGTACTTCAGGTTCATCGACGACCTGAACGAGGGGTTCTCCAGCAACGGCCGGGAGACGCCCACCCACAACTTCGTCAACGACACCACGTGGTTGAAGGGGAACCACACCGTGAAGTTCGGGGCGAACCTGCGGTTCACCAGGATCCCCACCTACACAGACGCCAATTCGTGGAGCTACGGATACCTCAACCCCTCGTGGGTCGCGGGTGTCGGGCGCACCTACACGCCTGGGCGAAGCACCTGCAATCTCCCGGGGTGTACCGCGATTCCCGCCGTGGGGAGCGGGTGGAACTGGGCGGACCCCTGGATCAACATGCTTGGAGTTGTCTCCTCGGCCACCGGCCAGTACAACTACGACCGGGACGGCGGCATCCTGCCGGAAGGCCAGCCGGCCACCAGACGCTGGGCCATGAACGAGTACGAGTTCTACGTCCAGGACAGCTGGCAGGTACGCGAGAACCTGACGGTGACGGGCGGTGTCCGGTACAGCCTGGCCTCACCACCCTGGGAGGTCAACGGTCTCCAGGTCGCGCCGACCGAGAGCCTCGGCGAGCGGTTCTTGATCCGCCAGGAGATGATGGCCAAGGGCATCCCCGAAAACACGCTTCCCCCGGTGCAGTTCGAGCTGTCCGGCCCCGAGAACGGGAAGAAGGGCTTCTACGACTGGGACAAGAACAACTTTGCGCCGAGGATTTCGGTGGCCTGGACGCCCACGGACAAGATGGTCGTGCGCGGCGGGTACTCGCTCGTGTACGACCGCATCGGCCTGGCGCTCGCGCAGACCTTCGACTCGAACGGATCGTACGGACTGTCGACGGCGCTCACCAGTCCGTATGCCGGCACAAACGAGGACGATCCGTCGGTGAGGTTCAAGGGCGTCAACATCCTCCCCCCGTCGGTGCCAGCGGCGCCGCCCGGCGGATTCCCCCAGACCCCGCCCGATAGTGCCGACATCTACTCGTCGATCGATGACACGCTCGTGACGCCGTACGCGCACACGATGAACGCGGTGGTCGGGTACGAGCTGACGAAGAACTGGAGCATAGAGGGTGCCTATGTGGGCCGTAGGGGGCGCAACCTGCTGATTCGGCGCGACCTGTTCATGCCGCTGAACCTCACCGATACGAAGTCTGGCGTCGACTACTTCACGGCAGCCACGCAGCTGATTCAGGAGCTCGAGAAGAACGGCTTCGACCCGTCGGCCATCGCGAAGATCCCGTACTTCGAGAACATGTTCCCCGATGCCGCCAGCGGCGGCATGACCGCGACGCAGGTGATGGCCGACTACTATTCGGCGTACTATCCGGACCACACGTCGGTCCTCTTCGGCTTCGACCTGTTCTGTGATCCTGCGTGCGCGGTGACTGGACCCTACTCGTATCTCAACGCGCAGTTCGCGGCACTCGCGGCCCAGAGCACGATTGCAGATGCCGATTACAACGC
>JAFNAJ010000521.1 GCA_017860085.1 Acidobacteriota bacterium
GCGATTCGCGACGCGGCCCCAGGGCGTCACCCGCGTCGCAGGGCAGCCTGGATCCGATCGCCGGTCGTCTCGAGCACCTTGATGCGCGCGAAGCGCTTGTCGTTGGCTTCGACGAGCGTCCAGGGCACCACGCGCGTGCTCGTGCGCTCGACCATGTCGTTGACGGCCGCCTCGTAGAGCGGCCACTTCTGGCGGTTCCGCCAGTCCTCGTCGGTGAGCTTCCACTGCTTGTGCGCGATCGTCTCGCGCTCCTTGAAGCGTCGCAGCTGCTCGTCGGGCGTGATGTGCAGCCAGAACTTCACGAGCACGATGCCGTGGGCCGCCAGCTGGTCTTCGAACTGGTTGATCTCGGCGTAGGCTCGCATCCACTCCCTTTCGGTCGCGAAGCCCTCGACACGCTCGACCAGCACCCGCCCGTACCAGCTGCGGTCGAAGATCGTCAGACGCCCAGCCCGCGAGAGGTGACGCCAGAACCGCCAGAGGTAGTGGTGAGCCCGCTCCTCGTCGGTGGGTGCCGCGATGGGAATGACCTGGTAGTCCCTCGCGTCTAGCGCGGCCGTCACACGTCGGATGGCGCCGCCCTTGCCGGCGGCGTCCCAGCCCTCGAACACGAGGATCGTCGACACGCCGCGCGACGCGGCCTTGCGCTGCAGGCGATTCAACCGGCCCTGCTGGCGCTCGAGTTCCCGTGCCGCCTTCCCCCTCGCCACCGCCTGGGTCATGTCGAGGCTCGAGAGAATGGACGGGGTCTTGCGGAGGACGGCAGCGATGGATTTTGCGCGGGCCCTCTTCGGGTCCTTCGTTTCGGCGCGGGCCACGGGCTGCGGTCGTGCCGCGCTCGCGACCTCGTCGAGCCGCTGGTGGATGGCATCCCGAATCGTGCGGCCGATCGTCAGGTAGCGGTAGGCCGGGTCGCGGCCCTCGACGATCATCCATGGGGCCGGGCCTCGGCTGGTGCGTCGGATCGTACGCTCGGCAGTGCCGATGAACCTCTCGTACATCCGCCAGTGTCTCCACTCCCGCCTGGTGACGCGCCAGCGGGTGAGCGGGTCCTTCTCGAGCTTCTTGAGGCGCTTTCGCTGGGCCGCCTTGTCGAGGTGCATCCAGAACTTCAGGATGAGCGCCCCATCGTCGGCGAGCGTCTGTTCGAAGTCGACGATGCGATCGAGGTGCTGGTCGAACGTCGCGCTGCTGATACGGCCGAACACGTGGTCGAGCACGGGGACCGAGTACCAGCTGTTGAGGAACAGGCCGATGCGCCCGCGCGGCGGTAGCTCGCGCCAGAAGCGCCAGGAGGGCGGTCGCTCGAGCTCCTCGTCCGACGGCGTGCCGAACGCCCGCGTCACCAGGTAGCGGGGGTCCATCCAGGCGTTGAGGAGGTTGACCGTTTCACCCTTGCCCGCACCGTCCACGCCGGCGAAGACGATGATGACGGGGAAGCGTGCGGGGCTCAGCGCGCGCTGGGCAGCCAGCAGTTCCTCGCGCAGCGTGGGCTCGAGCGCCTTGTACTCGTCCTTGGGGACCGCGCGTCCCAGCTCAGCCGCTTCGAACATACGGCCCTCCCGAAATGGGGACACTCATCTTTTTCGCGGGTCTCAATTCGAGGACACCGGTCAGGCCACCCAGTATTCCCGACAGTGTCCCCGATGTGTCAAAAAACTGACGCGCGAAAAAGATGAGTGTCCCCATTTTCTTGCCCTAGGGTGTCGGTACGAGGCTCCGGCGAGCAGGCGGGCGTCCGTATACGCATCGTCGTTCGCGTACTCGAGCGTGACGAGCAGGGAGACGAGCCGTGTCAGGTTCACCACGGCCGAGCCGCTGTAGCGGTCGGTCTGCGGTCGCGTTTCGACGATGAGGCCAGCATCAGAGGTGAAGCGGGCGACGGAGAGGGAAGACGTGTAGTCGCCGCTCAGGTAGATCTTCGAGGTCAGGGAGCGGCCGACCGAGAAGTACCACGAGTCGAAGGAGCCAGGCATTCCGCGGTCGAAGCGCGAGAACGAGACGGTGGCGTCGACCCCTGAGCCCGCCACGTTGTTCGCGTACCCGCCGGCCGTGACGCGCGTCGTCTGTTCGCTGTCCTGGTTGTTCTTGTCGATGCCGTAGCCGCCGAACACGCGCACGCCGCGAGCGACCTCGACGGTGACGCGTCCTCCAGCCGACTCGAAGAGAAGTCCGTCGAGCAGCTTCGGGGGAATCGGCCGGCCGTTCATCTGGTCGAGGGTGATCGTGCGTGCATCAATCGACAGTCCGCGATGGAAAGTGCCCTGGATGTCGAGCCGCGGAGTCGGGGTCACGCGCCCGTTGACGAAGAAATACGTGAGCCCTCCCGACCCCTGGCCGGCGGGTCCCTGGAGATCGACCTCTGCGGCCTGGTAGATGAAGACCCGCTGGCCGACGGGCACGTAGTTGGTCGTGGTCAAGACCGATCGCTCGGTGAGGTCGCCGTTCCGGATGAGGACGTAGCCGAGCACCGAGCGCTGGGCGCCCTGGCCGTCGTAGGCGAGGTACCCGCCGTAGCGGCGCACGTCTTCGACGTAGCCGGCTTCGTACGTGTTGGGCTCGAGGCCTCCGAACCCGGCCGTGCGCAGGTGACCGGACCCCACGGGCCGTCGGTATTCCACCACGCCGCCCATGATCGCGCCGATGGCGCCCAACTCGTTCAGCCACAACTGGCCGCCCCTGACCCGGAGGGCGCCGTCCATGAGCCGGGTGCCGACCCAGGCGTCGTAGAGCGACACGCGCGGGTCGCGTTCGCTGCCCGAGTAGCCGGCGAAGCGGCCATCGAAGCCGACGTCCATGGCCGTGTCAGCTTCTTCGGGTGAGCGGTACGTCACGGTGGTGACGAACTCGCCGAGCGACCGACGATCGCCATCGGTGTCGGACGTCGACGAAACGTTGGTGAAGAACGAGATGCGGCCCCACGCGCGGGTCGCCTGGGCTGCAGCGGTCTGGGGACACGAGCAGAAGCCCGCGACACTCGCAGCAACGAGCCAGGTGCAAGCGGGATGGCGGGCGCGCATCGCGGTCCTCCTCATTCGCGGCCCTGGGGGTGGCAGGAGTAGCAGGCGTTCGACTCGTAGCGGTAGCCGGCACGCCCCGAGTGCTCGCTGTCC
>JAFNAJ010000219.1 GCA_017860085.1 Acidobacteriota bacterium
GAGAACGCGCGCATCGCGCAGTGCGAGACGCACACCTACTTCGTCGAGCCACCCATGAGCCAGGACGCTCCGCGCCGGCAGCTGATGCACTACATCGGCTGGGGACCCGAGCCCGAGGTCGTGATCGACAACGTCGTCGACCTCCAGTTCCAGTACTTCGGCGACCCGAATCCACCGACGGACCCGCGTCCGAAGGCTGGCTTCTCGAACTGCATCTTCGATGACGCCGGCAACTCCCTGATGCCCGTTCTCCCGTCCAACGGATCGTCACTCGTCGAGCTGACGGAGGACATCCTTCGCACGGGCCCGCTGTGCGGGGCTGTGCCCAACCAGTTCGATGCCGACCTCTACCGCGTCAAGAAGGTGCGCGTCACCGTGCGCATTCAGGCGCCGGACGACATGCGGGGCGGCGATGCGTTCCTGTTCCGCAATCCCGGGGGCGGTCGGAGCGCCTACAAGTACGTGCCCGACTACGAGATGAGCTTCGAAATCAGCCCGCGCAACATGACCCTGACGCGCTGACACGCCAGGCGGACACGCAGCCATGACCCATCCCACGAGCCATTCACCGGAGACCGCCCCGCGCCGACGCGATTGGCGCGACGAGCGCGGCGTGGCGCTCATCATCGCGCTGCTGGCCACCATTCTGCTCACCGCGCTGGGGATCGGCCTCGTGCTGCTCACCAGCACCGAGACGGTCATCACGGCCAACTACCGTGACGGGCAGGAGGCCCTGTACGCGGCCGACGCCGGCGTGGAACGGGTCGTCCAGGACCTGCTGTCGCAGAACGACTGGAACCAGATTCTGTCCGGCGGCCTGCAGTCGGGCTTCTTCGACGGGAACACGTCGGTGACGCTGGCCAACGGCACCCCCCTCAACCTCGAGGCGGTGCGCGCGAACCTGCAGGCCGAAACCGACACGGCCAACATCTGGGGTGCCAACAACCCCAGGTGGCAGTGGTACGGCCGGGGCTATGCCTCGGACTTCCTCCCGGACGGCGGTCTCGACAACCGCTCCTACATCGTGGCGTTCGTCGGCGACGACCCCTCGGAGGTCGACAGCGATCCCACCCGCGATGTCAACGGGGTGGTCACCATCCACGTCGAGGCGTTTGCCGCCAACGGTGCGCGCAAGGTGCTCGAGGTGACGGTGTCACGAACGGCGAGCACCGAGATCGAGCGCGGGTACATCGCGCAGCGCGGCCAGGACGAGCTCAACCAGCGGGCGCGCAAGGCACACGTGCAGACACCCGGAGGTTCGCTCACGAACCTGCAGATGAACGTGACGACGGGGATGTTCACGCAGTAAGGAGACCATCAGTGAGGCTTCAGAGCCACCGATCTGACGTGAGGCGACTGCGAGCGCTCGCATTTGCCGCAGCCATGGTTGTGGGGCTGGCGAACCAGGCGGTCGCACAACTCGATCCGCTGTTGTTCCTGAAACGCGTTCCGCCGAACGTCATCATCGTTCTCGATACGTCGTTCCGCATGCTCGACGATGGAGAGGGCGACTACTACGACCCTCACACGTACACATCGAGCGGCACCGACCTGGTGGCGCAGTCGTTCGGGCTCTCCAACGGCACCGCCTACCGGCGTCGGTTCACCAAGCTCACCTTCAACTCGTCGGTGACGGGCGCCGGGCGGTACTCGGCCGAAACCATCGTCGTGGTGCCGGAGCTCTCGAGTCAGTACGGCGATTTCTGGAAGCCGACCCGCTTCCAGGTGGCACGTGACGGCATCAAGCAGGCCGTAGCCGAGAACTCCTTCGTCGACGCCGCCGGGCGGCCCGTGAACGACGCTGGTGGGCGGACGCCTCGCTGGGGCCTGGTGAAGCTGCCGCAAGCCGGACCGGCGTGGGCGACGCAGTGCGACGTCCTCGTCACGCTGACGGGGGGTACACTCTCGAGCCTCAACGATCTCGGCGTGTGCCCGAGCTCCAATGGAGGCTTCGGCATCTATGCCCCGTCGTGGTCGTCGGCAATCCTCTACAACAGCGCGACGCCCAACTCGAGCGTCACGACGTCGAGCGTGGTCGTGAACCCGACCTCTCCCGCCGGGGTCAACCACGGCGGCGAGATCTACGACCGGATGGCGTTGCCCCTCGAATCGAGCGACGCGCGCAGCCTCAAGCCTGCGGGTGCCGACACGGCCACCTACGAAGACCGACCTCTCACGCTGGCGCTGAAGAGCGCCAAGACCCTGGTCAGCAGCCTCATCGCGAGCGACAGCTCGGCGTGCCGCAACACCATCGTCGTGCTGGTCACCGGTGGCGAGAACGACGGCCCGTCTGCCTACCTTGCCGCAAACGGGATCGTCGCGGAGGCGTCGTCCTTCTCGTCGATCAACGGGCGGCGGGTTCCCATTTACGTCGTTGGCGTGAACCCGCAGGAGGACGACGAGGAAGAGCTCGAGAATGCGGCTGGAGCAGGTGGAGGGCGGTATTTCAGGGCCGAGAGCGCAGCAGACGTCGCGCGGGCCATCAACCTCGCGGTGCAGGCGGGGTTCGGCACCCAGGCTGACTTCACGGCCAACCGCGAGAGCGAGTTCCTGCCGGTGAGCCCGATCGTTGGTACCGTGAACCTCGAGGGCGCCAGGGACGCGGCTGGCACGACGCTGCCCCCTGACGAGACCGAGATCTACTCGGCGGCCGGGATCAAGATCCCGCAGCGAAACAACTTCATGATCACGGCCGGCTTCGCCCTCGGCGGGCGCAACGCCGGAGGTGAGAAGGGACCTGGCTTCGACGGGCGCCTGCGTGCCTTTCGCGTGTTCAAGCCGGCGGAGGACGCCAGCAAGGCGAGCGGGTACCGGTACGAGAAGGACGGGACCCGCCTCTGGCCGGACGTCGACGGTCGACCCGAGACGGCAGGACTCGCAAGAACACCCGCGAACCCCGACGACCGCAATGTCTTCACGTACATCCCGGGTTCAGGCGTCGTCGCATTCTCGCTGGCCAACTCGGCCCTCCTTGGTCCCCATCTCGGTGGCGCCAGCGCCGAGGATCTGATCCCCTTGATTCGTGAGCTTCCACTCGGGGCCATCGTTGGCTCCACACCGGCCATCATGGACGCGCCGTCCATCGATCCGCCGCCGGACGACGACTACGGTCGGCCCGATGCCGAAGGCTCGTATGCCGGAGTGCACAAGAACCGACGAACGATGATCTGGTTCGGGGCGAACGACGGCATGATCCACGGCATCGATGCCCGCACCGGCTTCGAGGTCTGGGCGTTCATCCCGTTCAACCTCCTGCCGAAGCTTCGCACGCTTGCGGACGGCCAGCCGATCGAGCAGTTCGAGTACTTCGTGGACAGCTCACCCAAGATCGCCGAGGTGAAGATCGACGGCGCCTGGAAATCACTGCTCCTGATCGGACAGGGCCCCGGCGGGGTCTTCTATCAAGCCTTCGACGTGACGGAAGCCGGCATGGGTGGGCCTGCACCAGACGACGACGGCTACAGCGGGGTTCTTGCGACGTTCGCCAACCCCGGCAGGGTCCGGCTCCTGTGGTCGTTCCCTGATTACAGCGACTTCGACACGAGCATCACCGCCACCTTCGCGCTGACCGACGGCACTCCGGGCGGGCGGCTGCGTTTCTACGGTGACCTGCGTGCGACCGCATCGCAGGTGGAGAAGTCGGTCGGCTTCGCCTGGTCGGACCCCGCCGTGGGCGCGCTCAACCCCAACCGGTCGACGAACGTGGCCATCCTCGGGTCCGGGTACTTCCCACCCGTGGAAGACCTGCTGCCCGGCCGTGGACCAGGCTCGCCGCGGGCGGGGCGCACGCTCTACCTGCTCGACCTCGAGACCGGCAAGCCCATCGGCAATCCCGCGGCATGCACAGGGACCGGTTGCCTGGACGTTGGTGATGCCTTGACCCCGGCACGAAAGAACGCGCTGCAAGCAGACCCGACCGCGGGCGGGCTTTCGGGCGACTTCGTCGTCACAAAAGCCTACATGGGCGATCTTGACGGCACCTACTGGCGGTTCGATTTCACCTCGACCGGCGGGATTACGAAGCGCTCGATGGCGGACACCGGCCAGCCGATCTACTCGTCGTCGGCGTTGGTCTACGTAGGCACCATCGAGCAGTACGTCTTCTTCTCGACGGGCAGCGACCAGTTGCCGACCATCCCGGCCATCAACGGTGGACAGGGGCCGTTCTATCTGCACGCAATCCCCGATCCGGGTCAACAGCCCAAGTACCTGCCCTACAAGCTCGCGTGGCCCGCGGGGAGCACCACGCTGAGGGAATGGCCATCGTCGTCGCCATCAGTGGCGGGCGATATCGTCTTCTTCACGACCACCGTCACCGGATCGAGCCCGTGCACCGACTTCGAGGCTCGCCTCTACGCGTTCAACTACCGCGGCGGGGGGGCATACGGAACGTCTTCCAGCGATTCCGGCAGGGGCGGAAGAGGGACGGCTCCCTCGCCAGTGGCAACCATGGCGGGACGTGCCACGGCGCCATTCGTCGTCGACCAGCACCTCTACTTCGCCACGTCGGGCCAGAGCGGAGCGCAGGTGCAGGCGTTTGGCGACCCGAACGACTTCAACAACGGCGTCGGCCAGGTTGGCGTGCGCGTTCTCTCGTGGCGGGAGCTGCGCTGATGAACCTCTACGCGGGCAGGGACGAGCCGACGGCCGTCTGCGACGAGTGCGGCACACGATTCCGCGAGGCCCGCGAGTCGTGTCCACGTTGTGGGACTGCGCGTGCTCGGCTCGGACCAAAGACCGGAGCGACCACGGGCCGCAGCCGACCGGAGGCGGCACTCACCGTTGGCGGGCTCTGCCTGGCCTCGCTGGTGGTCGCGCTGCTGGCGTGGCCCTCGACGCCGCCACCCAGCGCCACATCGCAGGCGTCGCGGCCCGGCGCCGGGCAACCCAGGGTTGTCGCATCTGCCGTTCTGCCTCGGGCGACGAACGACAGCATTGCCACCCCCGTTCCGACCGGTCCGCCAGCGTTCCTCGATGCCAAGGGAGCGGGCACACTCGCGTACGCCGAAGGCCGGGTCGAGGACGCCCTCGCTCGCTTCCAGGCTGTGCTCGAGGAGCATCCGGGTGATCCAGAAGCCCTGAACAACGTCGGGCAGGTGCTGGTGCGCCTGGGTCGCGCCTCGGAGGCGTTGCCGTACCTGGAGCAGGCCGCGGACCGGTTCCCCGAGCGGTGGGACTTCCAGTTCAACCTGGCTCGGGCGCTCGGAGAGGCGGGCCGTTGGACCGATGCCGTGGAACGCTACCGGGTCGTCGCCGCCCGGCGGCCTGACGATGACGTGACGGCCTTCAACCTGGCGCGCGCGCTCGAGCGGGCAGGGCAGACGC
>JAFNAJ010000220.1 GCA_017860085.1 Acidobacteriota bacterium
GCTTCTTCGCCGACTTCGTGCTCACGCGCATGCCGCGCCTGTCGGTGATGCCCGTCACCGACGGGCAGTGGGCGCGCATTGAGAAGATGGCGGCAGGGTAGCGCGGACCTTCAGGTCCGCGACGCCCCGGCAGTCGGCACTGCCGGCTCGGTGGCCGAATCGCCTCAGTCCTGAGGACGCCGCGCGAGCACGAGGTAATCGCGCCCGGACCAACCGGATTCGGCGCGGACAATCTCGAAGCCGCCACCTCGGACCTCGTCCTGCAGCAGCTCCATGGGCATGCCATGACCGCGCCGGCCCGGCGGCACGTCGGCGGCACTCGCCGACCAGCCCCATGGTTCGAAATCGACGATCGCCATCAAGCCCCCGCGACGCAGCGCGGCACGCAACGACGCGAGCGTGGCGTCGGGTTCCGTCAGGTGGTGGTAGACGTGCCGCAGCAGGATCGCGTCGCAGCAGGCCTCGGGCAGGCCCGTGTCCCGGGTCTCGGCCTTGATCACGCGGATGTTGTCGAGCCCTGCGCGTCGTGAAGCGCGCTCGATGTCGTCCAGACGGCCCTCGTCGATCTCCGTGGCAAAGACACGCCCCTCCGGGCCGACCACGCGCGCCAGCTCGACGCTCCAGTCCCCGCGCCCCGCCCCGACGTCGGCCACGCTCATTCCGGGCTGGAGCCCCAGGACCTCGACGATGCGGTCGGCCTGCACCGCGCGAAGCCGCACGTAGCCGACGAAACCCAGGGCGAGCACAAGGGTTGCGAGCGCCAGAAGCCGCCACCGCGTCATGACGTCTTGTCTTGACGAGAGCCCACCGGCGCGGGTTCCAGATAGCATTACCATGGTGCCAGCGCTGATGACCCTCGATGCGCCCGACGCCCTTCGCGACTTCGGCCCCGAGGCTGCAGCCACGCTACGCGAGGTCGTCCCGGCCGACCGCCTCCTGCTCCGCCCCATCGACCGCATCGCCTTCGCATCCGACGCGAGCTTCTACCGACTGGTGCCCAGGGGCATCGCCCTCGCACGATCGGTCGACGAGGTCCGCGGGCTCTTTCGCTTCAGTCAGCAACACGGCGTGCCGCTGACGTTTCGCGCAGCGGGCACGAGCCTCTCCGGACAGGCCATCACCGACGGTCTCCTCGTCGAGGTGGCCCGCCACTGGAAGCAGGTCGCGGTCGAGGACGGCGGGCGCCGCGTCCGGCTTCAGCCCGGCGTCATCGGCGGCCACGCCAATCGCGCCCTGGCGGCACACGGCGCCCGGCTCGGACCCGATCCAGCCTCCATCAACGCGTGCACGATCGGCGGCATTCTCGCCAACAACTCGAGCGGGATGTGCTGCGGCGTCGAACAAAACGCCTATCACACGCTCGAATCGTTGACATTCGTCCTGCCCTCTGGCACGCGCATCGACACGGCTCACCCCGACGCCGACCTCGAGTTCCGCGCCCGGGAGCCGCAACTCGCCGAGGGCCTGCTCTCGCTCAAGCGCCGCATCGAGAGTTGTCCGGCTCTCCGCGATCGCATCCGGTCGAAGTACCGCACGAAGAACACGACCGGCTACTCGCTCAACGCCTTTCTCGACTTCGATCGCGCCGTCGACATCATGCGGCACGTGCTGATTGGCTCGGAAGGCACCCTCGGCTTCATCGCCGAGGCGGTCCTCCGGACAGTGCCCGACCTCCCCATCCGCCACACGGGCCTGCTGCTGTTCGCCGACCTTCACGCGGCGTGCGCCGCCATCGTGCCCCTTCGCGACGCGGGCGCGGTGGCGCTCGAGCTCATGGACCGCGCGGCCATGCGGTCGGTGGAGCACCAGCCCGGTGTGCCCGACATCGTGCGCGTCGCGCCGGGTCGCGCGGCGGGGTTGCTGGTCGAGTTCCAGGCGGCTGTCGAAGCGGACCGCCCAGCCATGGCATCCGCGGCCCGAGAGACGTCCTCCCGTCTCGCGCTGCTCGCGCCCCCGCTCTTCACCGACGATCCATCGACGCAGGCTCGGCTCTGGACCATGCGGAAAGGCATGTTCCCGTCGGTGGGTGCGGTGCGGCGGAGCGGCACCACCGTGATCATCGAGGACGTCGCGTTCCCCATCGATCGGCTCGCGAACGCCGCCGTCGATCTCACGACGCTCTTTGCCCACCACGGCTACGACGACGCCATCATCTTTGGCCACGCGAAGGACGGCAACCTCCACTTCGTGCTGTCCCAGTCGTTCAATACGCCGGCAGCGGTCGACCAGTACGCGCGCTTCATGGACGACGTCGTCGCGTTGGTGGTGGGGCGCTACGACGGGGCCCTCAAGGCCGAGCACGGGACCGGGCGCAACATGGCGCCGTTCGTCGAGGCCGAGTGGGGGCCCGAGGCGGTGGCCATCATGGCCGAGCTCAAGGCGCTGGCCGATCCCCGCGGGCTGCTGAACCCCGGCGTCATCCTCAACCCGGACCCACGGGCGCACCTCGCCGACCTGAAGCCGCTGCCCGCGGTCGAGCCCGAGGTGGACAAGTGCATCGAGTGCGGCTACTGCGAGCCGCTCTGCCCGAGCCGCACGCTGACCCTCACCCCTCGCCAGCGCATCGTCGTGCGTCGGGAGCTCGCGCGTCTTGAAGGCCTCGTCGAGCAGGCGCAGTGGCGAGCCGAGATCGACGCAGCGTTCCCCTACGACGTGCTCGACACCTGCGCAGCCGACGGCCTGTGCGCCACGGCTTGTCCCGTCGCGATCGACACAGGCCAGCTCGTGAAGCGATTCCGCGCGCTCCGCTCCTCGGCCCGCGAGCGGAGCCTTGCGGCGTGGGCCGCCGAGCATTTCGATCTTGTCGAGGCCGCCGCGCGATGGGCTCTCCGCGCAGGACGCGCCGCCGACACGACACTGGGCACAGCGGCCACCGCGCGCGCGGTGGCGATGGTCGGTGCCTTGATCAGGACGACACTGCCGACGTGGACCGGCGACGCGCCCCGCGTCGCTCCCTCGTGGCGACGTCTCATGGACTGCCCTGCACGCGCAGCGTCGCGCGACGGGGCGGCGGCGGTGTACTTCCCCACCTGCATCACGCGGATCATGTCCCCCGCTGAAACCGGCGGCCGGTCGCCGAACGCCGAGCGCCAGACGGTGGTCGAGGCCCTCGTGCGCATTGCAGCGCGCGCAGGCCGCCCTCTCTGGATTCCCGACGAGGCCCGTGGAACGTGCTGTGGCGTGCCGTTTGCGTCGAAGGGATTCGACGAAGCCCACCGCGTCGCGGCCAACCGCATCGTGGAGCGGTTCTGGGACTGGAGTGACGAAGGGCGCCTGCCCATCGTCATCGACACAAGCCCCTGCACGTTCGGGGCGCGAACCTGCCGCGAGGTGCTGTCTCCGGAGAACTGCCGCCGCTTCGATCGGCTCACGATCGTCGATGCCGTTGAGTTCGTGCACGACGACCTCCTGCCACGACTTCGCCCCGTGCCGCTCGGTGGCACGACCGTGGTGCACCCCGTCTGCTCGATCGTCAAGATGAACCTCACCGGCAAGCTCGAGGCTATCGCCGCCGGGTGCAGTGAGCGCGCGACCCTGCCACTGGCTGCCGGATGCTGCGGCTTTGCCGGAGACCGGGGATTCCTCGTTCCTGAGCTGACGCGCGCGGCGCTGCAGAGCGAGGCGGCGGAGGTGCGATCGATCGACGGCGAGCGGCACGTGTCGAGCAGCCGCACCTGCGAGGTGGGGCTCACGCGGGCGACGGGTCGTGTGTACCGCTCGTTCCTCCATCTCGTCGACGAGGCCACGAGCCAGGACGTCCTTTCCGATTGAGGGCCACACCATGCGTCCTCCCGCCGTCCCCGCACTGCTCGACCTGACCGGCCACATCGCGGTTGTCACGGGCGCGGGCAGCGGCATGGGTGCCGGCATCGCGAAACGGTTTGCTGAAGCCGGGGCGTACGTCGTGGTGCACTACCTGCGCAGCGAGGACGGCTCGCGGCGGGTTGTCGAGTCGATCGAGGCGGCCGGCGGCCGAGCGCTGACCGTGCAAGCCGACCTGACGTCGGCGGCCGAGGTCGAGCACCTGATGACGACGGTGCGCGACACGTTGGGACCGGCCGACATTCTGGTGAACAACGCGGGGCTGTACCCCGTCTCGCCGCTCCTGGACATGACCGAAAGCGAGTGGGACCTCGTGATCGACGCCAACCTCAAGGGCGTGCATCTCTCCACGCAGGCCGCGGCACGGGTGATGCGTGCGTCGGGCCGCGGAGGCGCCATCGTGAACATCGCCTCGATCGAGGCCAGCAACGTGGCCCCCATGCACGCCCACTACAGCGCCGCGAAGGCCGGTGTCGTCATGTACTCACGCACCGCGGCGCGCGAGCTTGGGCCGCTGGGGATTCGCGTCAATGTCGTCTCTCCAGGACTCATCTGGCGTGAGGGCCTCGACACCGCCTGGCCCGAGGGCGTGAGCCGGTACCAGCGCGCGGTCCCCCTCGGCCGACTGGGCGATCCGATTGATGTGGCCGACGCGTGCCTGTTCCTCGCATCGCCCGCCGCACGGTGGATTACCGGCGCCGAGCTGGTGGTAGATGGGGGCGTCTTGACGGCCACGGTGTATTAGCGGGTTCTGACGTTCAAGGTTCTGGCCATGCTGAGCGCAGAAGAGATCATCGAGTTGCTCGGTCTCGAGCCGCTCCCGGTGGAGGGCGGCCACTTCCGCGAGACGTGGCGATCGGCCGACGAGCTTCCCCGCCACGCGCTGGCGCACCGGTACGGCCGCGCGAAGCCGGCGGGCACCGCCATCTACTACCTGCTGACGGATGCACCAGACAGCTTCTCGGCGCTCCACCGCCTGCCGACCGACGAGGTGTATCACTTCTACCTGGGGGATCCCGTGGAGTTGGCGATGCTGCACCCCGACGGGCGCGTCGAGTGCATCACACTCGGGTCGGAGCTCCTGTCCGGCCAGCGTGTGCAGCACGTCGTCGCTCGTTCGGTGTGGCAGGGATCGCGACTCATTCGCGGGGGCCGCGTGGCGCTGCTTGGCACCACGATGGCACCGGGTTTTGATCCGCAGGACTACGAGGGAGGGCGCCGTGAGGAGTTGACGGCACGGTACCCCGGTGCCGCCGGACTCATCGCGGCGCTGACGCGCGAATGATCGCAGCGCGGCGGGCCAGACCTGCGCAGGCCTGAAGGCCTGCGCTACCGCGGTCGCGGTAGCGCGGTAGCGCCGGCGCGGCAGCGCGATCGCGGTAGCGCGGACCTTCAGGTCCGCGTGACACCGAGGCAAAGCCGAGGCTGCCGGGCGCGCGTGGCCGCCGGCACGGCAGCGCGATCGCGGTAGCGCGGACCTTCAGGTCCGCGTCACAGCGAGG